>DHLW01000158.1 GCA_002405485.1 Phycisphaerales bacterium UBA4658 | reverse complement strand
ATGGAGAAGTTGCGGATGTGCTTCCGCGGGACGGGCGGTTGGGGAGGGATGAAGGATGGGCTGGGCATGGCTGTACGGACCAACGAGACATGGGTGCGGCTGTGCCGCACTGAGCGGAGCAGATCGTAGGTGTCGCCGGGCCGGACCGACGGCGTGGGAGCAAAACGCTCAGAAGCGTCGGAAATCGGGCTTACAGAGGGCGAGGATGTCGGGGCCGTGGGGAGACGACGCTACTTCTTCGACATCGACTTGGCCTTGTCCTGGAGCTGCGTGAGGGCCTTGGCGGCGTTGTTGACATTGGCCATGATTTTGGTGAGGTCGGCCTTGGCGGTGGTGATCGCCTGTTCCGCGGCCTTGAGATCGCTGACGACCTTGGGGGTCTTCACGTCCTTGAGCCGACCCTTGGTGGCCGAGAGCGTCTTTTCCGCCGTGGTGATGGCGGTCTTCACCTCGTTGGCGAAGGCCTTGGCGTTGGTGTAGGAGGACTCGCCGAGCTTCACGAGCTTGTCGGCGGACTTCTTCATGTCGGCGTGGTTCATCATGCCGGAGATGCTGGTGATGCTGGTGGCGGTCTTTCCGACGTACTCACCGGCGGTTTTGGCGGCGGCATCGGCGGCGGCCTTGGCCTTCAGGGCCTGGTCGGGCGCGTCATCCGGACCGTCCTGCGAGGCGTTCTGCTTCGCGGTCTTCAGGAGCTCCTGTGCCTGAGCGACCAGCGACTTGATCTTGTCGACCTTGCCGGCCTGGATCTTGCCCTCATTCATCACTTCGGTCCGCACCGACGTGAACGAGGTGAAGTCCGAACCGATGACTTCCTTGGGAGAGTTTCCGGTGCGATAGCTGAACCAGGCGCGGCCGTATTCATCGGCGGCCTTTTTGGCGATGTCCAGAATCGTCTCGATCGTTCCGGGGCACCCCTCGACGACGAGGATCTGCCCCTTTTTGGCCGCGTCCTGGCCGGCCTTGAGGAAGCCCACCGCCTGGGTCAGTTGCGTCTCCAGAAACAGGGAGAGTTCGGTGGAGGCCTTCTTGACCAGCGCCATGTTGTCGGAGAGGGCCTTGGCGACGGCCTTGGACTGCTCCGCTTGGAGCTTCGCGAGTTCCTTTTCCCCGTCCTTCTTGGTCTTCGGGTCGGCGGCCTTCTTCTGTGCCGCCTCGATCTTTGACGCAAAGGGCTTGGCGGCGGCGGTGACGTCTTTGTCGAAGCTCAGCATCGCGAGTGGCATAGGCAAGGTTCCTGTGTGGCTGTGGCACGATTCTAAGAGCAGCCGTCGGTGACGATGGGGCGTGGGGATCAGAGAATCTCCGGCCCGATCGATCACTATACGACAATATCAAGCTCGAATGTGCGATCACCGGCGGTTGATTGCACACCTTCGCTTCGGCGAGTCTCCGGCGGCCAACAATCCGCAGCATGACTTCTTCGACCGTCAGACCCGCCGAGACAAGCCCCCCCGAAACCGGCGACCACGCTTCTCAACCTCTGGAGCTTCTGGCAACCTGCACGTTCGGGCTTGAGGCGGTGGTCGCCCGGGAACTTGAGGAGCTTGGGTATCGGGGGACGCCGGTGTCCACGGGTCGGGTGCTGTTTGCGGGCGATCATCGTGCGATCGTGGATGCGAATCTGCACCTTCGGGCTGCGGACCGGGTGCTTGTTCGCGTGGCGAGTTTTCCGGCGAGCACGTTTGAGGAGCTGTTTCAAGGGGTGAAGGCATTGCCGTGGGAGCGATGGATCGCTCGCGAGGCGGCGTTTCCGGTGAGCGGGCGGTGCGTGCGATCGCAACTGGCGAGCGAGCCGGCGGTGCAGCGAGCGACCAAGCGGGCGATCGTGGATCGCTTGATGGGGGTCTATGGCGGGGCTGGGGTCGGTCGCGGGGAGGAGCGGGTGCTGCCGGAGACCGGACCCGGGGTGGCCATCGCGGTGTCGATCCTGCGGGATGTGGCCACACTCCCGATCGACACGAGCGGCGCGGGGCTGCACAAGCGGGGGTATCGCGCGGGCGTGCCGGGCGAGGCCGCGCTCAAGGAGACGCTTGCGGCGGGGCTCGTGCTGTTGAGCGTGTGGCGTCCCGGGCGGCCGCTGGTCGATCCGTTCTGCGGGAGCGGGACGATCGCGATAGAGGCCGCGCTCATCGGTCGGCGGATCGCACCCGGGCTGAACCGGGGATTCGCGTTCGAGGAGTGGGTCAGTCCGGGGGACGCGCGTCGGCGACTGATCGACCCGGAGCTGGTGGCCGATGCCCGTGCGGACGCACGCGCGGAGGTGCGTGCGGAGCGGCTGGATCCGGTGATCCACGCGTCGGATGTTGACGAGGGTGCACTGCGTCTGGCGCGGGTCAACGCGCGAGACGCGGGGGTTGGGCAGGACATTCAGTTTCTGAGGCGCGACGCGCGGGAGCTGACCAGCCGCAAGGAGTTCGGGGTCATCATCACGAATCCGCCGTACGGCGTCCGGCTTGGCGATGAGCGTGAGATCGACGCGTTGTATCGCACGCTGCCGACGATCTTCAGGAATCTCCCGACGTGGAGCTTCCACATTTTCACTGGTCGGCTGGACATGGAGCGGCTGTTCGGGCAGCCCGCGGCGAGGCGTCGCAAGCTGTACAACTCGACGATCGAGTGCTGCCTGTTCTCGTTTCTCGGGCCCAAGCCGCCCCCGCAGCGCGGCGAAGCGGCTGAAGTCCATCAGGGCAAAGACGAGACGGAGGAGCCCCCCCACTTTGCCGCGACGGAGGCCGCGGACGGGGGAGAGCCGAGCGTGGTTGAAGCATGGGGTGATCAGAGCGTTGGCGAAGCACCCGAGACGCCGTCGGCCGAGAGAGGCGAGGCGTCTGCAGCGGCGGGTCCGGCGACGGCGGAGGACGCCGAAACGGGTGCCGAGGCACGGCCGGAGGCGGAGTTTGAGACAGGATCGGAGGCAGACGGGGTGGCGCAAGGGCGAGCGGAGCCGCGTGTGCGTGAACCGCTGGGCCCGGCCTTCGGGGGGCTTCGGGAGCGGGACCTGCGCGAGGCGGGGGACTTTGGACGGTGCCTGGCCAACACGCTGCGGCACCTGCGCCGGTATCCGTCACGGGGGATCACCTGCTATCGCGTGTACGAGCGGGACGTGCCGGACGTGCCGCTGATCATTGATCGGTATGGCGACTGGTTTCACGCGTCGGAGTACGAGCGTGAGCACAGCCGGAGCGCGGCGCAGCAGGCGGACTGGTTCGATCTCATGCGGCGGACGATCGCCGAGACGGCGGAGGTGCCGATCGAACAGGTCGTGATGAAGGAGAAGCACCGGCAGCGCGGCTTGAGCCAGCACGAGAAGGTGGGCGATGAGCATCGCACGCTGGTGGCGACCGAGGGCCAGCCCCCGCTGAAGTTCGAGATCAACCTCACGGACTACACGGACACCGGGCTGTTCCTGGACCATCGCCTGACGCGGCAAATGATCCGGGAGCGGGCCGGGGGGAAGACGGTGCTCAATCTGTTCTGCTACACGGGGAGCTTCACCGTGTACGCCGCGGCGGGCGGGGCGGCACGGAGCACGAGCGTGGACCTTTCCAAAACATATCTGGAATGGACGAAGCGGAATCTCGGGTTGAACAACCTGTATGCGCAGCGGCATGAGCTTGTGCGATCCGATGTGCTGGAGTGGCTCGCGGGCGCGAGCGCAGAGCGAGCCGGTGCGTATGACCTGGTGATCGCCGATCCGCCGACGTTTTCCAACAGCACCTCCACCGAGACCGACTGGCAGGTGGGCGCGGACCATGTTCGTCTGATGGAACTGATCAAGCCGCTGCTGAGCCCGAACGGCGAGATCTGGTTCAGCACGAACTTCCGGAAGTTCAAGCTCGATCAGCCCGCGCTGGAGTCGCTCGGGTACGTGGTGCGGGAGATGTCGAGCAAGCCCGTGCCGCCGGAGTATCGAAACCGGAAGGTGCACCAGCGCTGGCTGCGTAGGCGGGGAGCGGCCACGACGTGATCGGTGCGGGGAGGATCGGGGGAACGTGTACGCTCGCCCCCTCCACCCCCCCACCCCACCCCCCCCCACCCACACCACCCCCACCCCC
>DHLW01000003.1:8848-9068 GCA_002405485.1 Phycisphaerales bacterium UBA4658 | reverse complement strand
CCACCTCCCGCCCCGGCGCCACCCGCCCCGGCAGGGGCGTTCGCGTCCCCGCCAGCCCCGCCTTTCTTCATCTTCACGATCTCGGCGACATACTCCCTGGGCACGCCCACGGTCACGTTGATCTTCGTCGGCCTTCCCGTCGCATCCCGCTGCTTGGTCGTGGACTCGCCAAACCGCACATCGGTCTTCCCCGTGCTCTGTTCATCGCTCGTCGTCGACG
>DHLW01000003.1:7909-8591 GCA_002405485.1 Phycisphaerales bacterium UBA4658 | reverse complement strand
GTGGGGATGGCGACGGTGCCCTCGCCCTTGTTCAGCACGCGCGTGGTCACGCTCTCCCGCCGAGCCGCGTCCACGATCGCGTTCACGCTCACGATCACCTCGGGGATGAAGCGCAGGTGCTCCTCGAGCTTCTGCTGCACCCGCTGCTCCACCCGCGTCACCTGCTCGACATAGCTGCCGCCCGCGCCCGGGGGCCCGCCGCCGCCCGCGGCCAGGTCATCCGGCGAGACGGCCCGGTACGACCGGCGATTGGTCCCGTCGATCACCGCCACGTCCTTGCTATCCAGGCCCGCGACGCTCCCGGCGACGAGGTCGGCCAGCGCGTTGACGGTTCCCTGATCGAGCCCCTGGCCCTTGACCGGGAAGACCGCGACCTGGGCCACCGGGCGCCTGGCCGCGGCCCCAAGCCCGCGCGCTTCGGGCGCGGAGATGAACACGCTGGCCTTCTCCACGCCCGGAAAGTTCGCGATGACCATCGCCAGTTCGTTCTGCAGCGCGATGTTCGCCTTCTGCTGCTTGTCGGCCAGCGGCTCCATCCAGTTCCCGCCCCCGCCCGACGCGCTGGCCAGACCGGTGAACAGCAGCCGCTTGTCCCCGGGAAGCTGCTGATCCTTGGCCATCGCGCCAAGCGCCGTGTACCGCACGTCCATCGGCACCGCGATCTTGCCGTCGGGCTGCACCG
>DHLW01000003.1:7549-7805 GCA_002405485.1 Phycisphaerales bacterium UBA4658 | reverse complement strand
CACCGTATAGGGAATGCCGCGCTGATCCAGGAACGCCGCCGCTTTCTGCTGGTCCTCGCCCGTCCCGCCGGGGAGCAGGTCCACCACCTTCGGCGAGCCGGCGTACTGGCTCACCAGGAACATGGTCATCGCAAACACCACGCAGAGCGCGGCGATGAGCAGTCGCTGCGTGACGCTGAGCTTGGCGAGCTGCGCACCGATGCCCGAGAGAATCTGACGGAGCTGCTCCATCCGCGCCTGGCCTCCATGCCGGTTG
>DHLW01000003.1:7065-7319 GCA_002405485.1 Phycisphaerales bacterium UBA4658 | reverse complement strand
TCCGGCCCCGCGACCGGGCGCCGCACGACCCTCGAGGCCCGCATGCACACTCCAGACGCCCGTCGACGCTTCCCCGACGACCGCCCAGACTCGTCGCAGCGGCGGCGCGGCACCGCATCCTGGCCAAGCCCACGCCTTGACACCCACCGCGCAGAACCCGCGCTGAGAATGCAGAATCCACCCCCCACGACCCGATAATCCCGCGCAGGTTCCGCCCATTCCTGACCACCCGTTGCCAATCCTCACCCCGTGCC
>DHLW01000003.1:4191-6977 GCA_002405485.1 Phycisphaerales bacterium UBA4658 | reverse complement strand
CGCCCATTCCTGACCACCCGTCGCCAATCCTCACCCCGTGCCCTCCCCCACCGAGCCCCAACCTCCCTCCGCCGCACCCGGCTTCAAGCACATCTGGCCCATCCCGGCCCTGGTGCTGGCCACAGGGATGCTCGCGGCGGGCGCGTATGTCGCGCGCTCGGGCCGCCCCAAGCCCCCTCCCGACATCCCGCTGGAGCAAGCCAAGGCACTGGTCCAGGAGCGGCGGTATCAGGAGGCCATCGAGGCGCTGAACAGCGCTCCGGTCCGCAACTACCTGGACTTTGGCGACCCCGCGCCCACGCCCGAGCACTGGCAGGCCTTCTATCTGGCACGGGCCCGGGCCTTTGCCGGAGCGCAGGCGACGCTCAACATCAGCCGCACCGAGAACCACGCCTCGATCATCGAGGATTACGCCAAGGCCGAGAAGTACGGCCTGGAACTCGACCCCGCGGACGTCGCCCAGCTCTGCGAGAGTCTCGTGCAGGTCGGGCGGATCGACGACGCCCTGACGCGCATCGATACGCTCCCGGGTTCAGAGTTGGCCAGAAAATCGCGGCTGACCCGGATGGTCATCGAACACAATCTCGAGCGCGATGAGCGGCCGGTGCAGACGCTGGAGCTGCTCGGTCGGCTGTCGAGCGACCCGGCCCTCTCGCCCGCCGAGCGGGCCTGGATCCTCGCCCGCCAGGCCGAGACGCTCCTGGCCGCCGATCAGCCCGTGGAGGCCATCAACAAGCTCATCCGCCGGATCGGGATCGTCAAGGACGTCCCGACGGAGCTTCAAGGAGAGTTGTACCTGCTCTTGGGCAAGGCGTATTTTCAGGATGAGCAGCCCCAACAGGCCGTCAAGCAGCTCCAGGCCGCCGACGGGCTGCTCCCCGCCGGAAGCCCGCTCCGCGCCGAACTTGGTGTGATGCTCGGCCGGCTGCTGCAGTCGGGCGTTGCCTCCGAGGCGCCCGCATCCGGGATCGACACCGACGGCGTCGAGCTGCTGGAGCGAGCCAAGGAGCGCTTCGAGCAGGTCATTCACGACTTTTCGGGCAACCGGGCCCGCCCGCGGGCCATGCTCGGCCTGGCCGAGGTGGAGGCCGCGCTGCGCAATGACGACGCCGCACTCAAGGTCTACGCCGAGCTCGTCGAGTTCGTCCGCGCCGCCCCCCCCGCCCCCGCCGCCGCTGCCCCCGCGGCCACGCCTGCGCTATCCATCGCGACCGAGCCGGGCCAGACGCACACGCCCCCGTTGCTTGGTGCGATCGATCGACAAAGCGTGCACACGAGCATGATGCTGCGCTTCGCCGAGCGCTTCGACGCGGGGCTCAAGGAGTCGGCGCTCAGGTACGCGCAGCTCGCCGAGACGATCTATCCCGACGACCAGACGCCCCCGGAGATCCTGCTTGGGATCGGGCGGACGCACCGGGCCCTGGCCGACGCGATCATGGCCCAGGCCCGCGAAGGGCACGCCGAGAAGGTCGCCGCCGGAGCCGAGGGCGTGAATCCCGACTTCAGCGTGGAGGATCTGGACCCAGCCACCCGGGCCGAGGTCAAGACCCACTTTCTCGCCGCGGGCGACTATCTCCGTCGGCACGCCCGGGCTGCGACATCGACCGATCCCTCGTCGGCGGCGAGCAGTCTGTGGACCGCCGCCGACTCCTTCGACCGGGCCGGAGACCTCGACGAAGCCCGCAAGGCCTTTGCCGACTACGCCGAGTCGGCCAGCGACGTCGATCCGCAGAAGGCGGCGGCGAAGTATCGGCTGGCCCAGGTCTATCAGGCCCGTCGGGACTATTCCGCGGCGGCGGCACTGTACCGCGGACTGATCCAGACGCGGGACACGCCGGATGCTCGCGGGGCGGGCTCATGGGCGGACGCGTCGATGGTTCCGCTGGCTCGCTGCCTGCTCGACGACACGGACCCGGCCAACGACGCCGAGGCCGAACGCCTGCTCGTGAGCGTCGTGGACGGGAGCACGATGAGCCCGGAGGCGTCGGCGTATCGCGACGCGCTGGTCGAACTCGGGGCCGTGGCCATGCGCACGGGTCGCCACGCCGAGGCCGTGGGCTGGTTGGAGATGGCCGCCAAGCGCTATCAGAGTGACAAGCGGATCGAGAAGATCCGTTTCCGGCTTGCCGACGCCCACCGCATGGAGGCGATCGCGATCGCCCGTCCGCTTTCTGGGCAGAAGCTCCCGCAGTCGCAGTCCGACGAACTGGAGAACCAGCGGGTCGAGCACCTCCGGGCCGCTCGCTCGCTGTACGACACGGTGCGGGTCGCGCTGGAGGCCAAGGATGCCCGCACGCTCAGCGGACTCGAGCGGATCCACCTGCGGAACGCCTATTTCTCGATCGGCGACTGCGCGATGGAGATGCGGGACTTCGACGCCGCCATCGCCGCCTACGACGCCGCCCGCCTCAAGTACGCCGATGATCCGGCGAGTCTGGTGGCGATGGCCCAGATCGTCAGCGCATACGCGGCCCAGGAGAAATGGGCCGAAGCGCGCACGGCCAATGAGCGAGCCCGCCAGCAGCTCGCCCGCTTCCCCGAGAGCGCGTGGTCATCCCCGGACCTGCCCATGGAGAAGCGCCACTGGGAACGCTGGCTCGAGGCCCGCACGCTTCTTGAACAACGCGCAAGCGCCCGTCAGGGCGAGAACTGATCGCTGTCTTTCCGCACGCACACCGTCCGAATCTGAACCCGCCGCCAGCACCAGGCAACCGTTCAAGCCAGTCCGCATCGCGCCATGGAGGGCGCCCCGATGATCCAGTCCGCCGAGCACGTCACGCAGCCCC
>DHLW01000003.1:1985-3991 GCA_002405485.1 Phycisphaerales bacterium UBA4658 | reverse complement strand
GCCGGCCCGCTGGGTTCCAGCGCTCATGCGTCTGCTCGACGATCAATGCGCCGCCTGCGCCGCGCTTGAGTCGCTCAGCGGCCAGCAGACGCGGGCCATCGGCGGAGCCGACACCGATCTGCTCCTGCGGATCATCGGCCAGCGCCAGCCCCTGGTGGACCGCATCGGAGAGATCAATCGCAGACTCGAACCCTTCCGCTCAGGCAAGGACGCGCTGCTCTCGCGCCTGCTCCCGGCCCAGCGCGACGGCGTGGTGCAGCGCGTCAGCAAGATCGCCGCGCTCGTCGAGAGCGTTCGCGCACGCGATGATCAGGATCGGATCACCGTCGAACGCCTGCGCGGCGCGGTCGCCGACGAGCTCGCCGGGCTTGCCCGCGGCCGGGGCGCTGCCGCCGCATATGCCGCCGCGGGTTCACGCTCTCCCGCCTCGGTCTCTTCGGCCCCACGTTTCCAGGATCGGCAGGGCTGAACGCTCCCCGCTCACGCACCGGTACAGGTCACATGTCCGCTCCCGCCTCAGCATCCTCTTCGGCCACGGCTCTCGGCGAGCACGATCTTGCCGAGCTGCTCTCGGCGTTCAACGACGCTTCGCAGAAGCTGCAGTCCACGCACGAGTCGCTGCGCGCCGAGGTCGCCCGTCTTCAGGCCGAGCTGACGAGCGCAAACCAGCAGCTCGAGCGGTCGCGGCGGCTCGCCGCTCTGGGCGAGATGGCCGCCGGCATCGCCCACGAGGTCCGCAACCCACTGGGATGTATCCGGCTGTACGCGAAGATGCTCACCGACGATCTCACCGACCGCCCGGGCGAGCGTGCCATCGCCGAGAAGATCGCGTCGGCGACCCGCGGCCTCGACGCGGTCGTGTCCGACGTGCTGGCCTTTGCCCGCGAGCTTCGGCTGCGCCCTGAACCGGTGCGTCCGTGGTCGCTCCTCGAGAAAGCGGTCGAAGAGGCTCTCGCCTCCGACGCCGGAGAGGGCGGATCGCCGGCCAGGATCCGCATCGTGCGAGAGTCCGCCGATGTCGAGGGCCACACCGTCACGTGTGATCCGGCGCTCATGCACCGCGCTATCGTGAACGTCGTTCGCAACGCGATCCAGGCGATGCGCGACGCGGCCAACGCCGAGCCGTCGCGACCATGCGTGCTGCATCTCGCAGCGCGCCGCGTGCGTCTGCCCGATCCGGCTCGCCCGGACCAGCACGACGCGGACCATCTGGCGATCGTGATCCGCGACACCGGGCCCGGCATTCCGCCGGGCGTCATGGATCGCATGTTCAACCCGTTCTTCACCACCCGCGCCGCCGGCACCGGCCTCGGGCTCGCGATCGTGCATCGCATACTCGACGCGCACGGAGGACGCATTCTGGTCTCCAACGCGGCTCCTGCAGATCACCCCGGCGAACCCGTGGGCGCGGTCGTGGAACTGCTCATCCCCGCGCAGCCGACCATCGCTCAGTCACCCGGCAATCCCATCGAATCCGCGCTCGGACACACGCCGCAGGACCAGGACGGTCTGCGGCCGGTCCGATCCGCAACCCACATCCACACCCACACCCGCTCAGCCCAGCCGGCCCTCGTGGTCCAACACGCCGGCGGACATGCGCACGGAGGACGCTCAGAATGAACACGGTCCTGGTTGTTGACGACAAAGAGATGCTCAGAGACTCCGTCGGCGCCACGCTGCAGCGTGCCGGCTTTGCCATCGTCACCGCCGACGGCGGGGCATCGGCGCTGGAGCTCATCGCCCGACGAAGACCCGAGTGCGTCGTCACCGACCTGAAGATGCCCGTCATGACGGGCCTGGAGCTGCTCGAACAGGTCAAGCAGATCGATGATGCGCTCCCGGTGGTCGTCATGACCGCATATGGCGCGGTGGATACCGCCGTGCAGGCCGTCAAGATGGGCGCGTTCGACTACATCACCAAGCCCTTCGAGGGCGATGAGCTCATCGTCGCGGTCAAGCGGGCCATCGATCACGCACGCCTGCTGCGGGAGAACGCCGTTCTCAAG
>DHLW01000003.1:0-1764 GCA_002405485.1 Phycisphaerales bacterium UBA4658 | reverse complement strand
CGTCGCGCGGCCTCGACCGGATCGTCGGCGACTCGCCAGCCATCCGCAGGGTCAAGCAGCAGGTCATGGCCGTCGCCGAGAGCGCAGGGACCGTGCTCATCTGCGGGGAATCCGGCGTCGGCAAGGAAGTCGTCGCCCGGGCGATCCACGATCTCTCCCCCCGCAAGAGCGAACCGTTCCTCGCCGTCAACTGCGCGGCCCTCAGCGAGAACCTTCTGGAGAGTGAGCTCTTCGGACACGAGCGCGGCGCCTTCACCGGCGCCGAGAAGCTCCGCAAGGGGCGCTTCGAACTCGCCGACCGCGGCACGCTCGTCCTCGATGAGATCAGCGAGGTCTCCCCTCGCGTCCAGGCCAAGCTCCTCCGGGTGCTCCAGGAACGCGCGTTCGAGCGCGTCGGGTCCAGCGTCACCATCGGCATCGACGTGCGTGTCGTCGCCACCAGCAACCGCGACCTGCCCAGGGCCGTGGCGCGGGGCGACTTCAGGCAGGACCTGTTCTTCCGGCTCAACGTCCTGCCCATCCATCTGCCCCCGCTCCGCGACCGGCTCGACGATGTGCCGCTGCTCGTCGAGCACTTCGTCCGCGTCACCAGCTCGCGCGAGGGCAAGCCCCCCAAGCGGTTCGGACGCGACGCTCTGTCGCTCCTGCAGAGCTATCCCTGGCCCGGCAACGTCCGCGAGCTGCAGAACATCGTTGAACGCGCCGTCGTCCTCAGCCGAGGCGACAGCGTCGAACGCGGGCTGATCGAGCCGTGGCTGCTCACCGGACCGGCCATGGACCACGTCGCTGCCCAACCGCCCGCGTCGGCTCGGATGATGGTTGCACACGTCTCGGGCGCCCTGAGCGGCACCCACCCCAGCCTTCCGACCGTCGACTCCCACGCAGGCAGCGTCGTGGAGTCCAAGCTCCCGACCTCGATCGCGCACCCGCACACGCCCGCGGCAGGACATGTCCACGCCGAAACCGACGCGATCTTCATCGGCGGCCGACAGCTCGAGGACATCGAACGCGACTGCATCGTCCGCACGCTCAACAAGTTCAACGGCCACCGCCAACGCACCGCCGTCGCTCTCGGCATCGGTGTCCGCACCCTCGGACTCAAGCTCAAGAAGTGGAAGCAGATGCAGCTCGTCGACGCGCAGTTGTAAGCAGCGTGTTCGGCACACGGGCAACGCACCGCTCCATCCGTTCGTTGCCCGTGTGGACCGCCTTGCCGTTTGGCAAGGAGTTTGCGGAGATCCCCCCGTGCTCATCGGCGATCTGACCAGTTCCGGCCCCCTCCCTTCGCTGGAGGCCACCCTGCGCTTTTCCGGGGAGCGGCAGCGGCTCATCGCCTCCAACATCGCCAACCTCGACACCCCGGACTTCGTCCAGAAAGACGTCAGTCCCGCGCACTTCCAGCGCACCCTCGCCAAGGCCATCGATGCCCATCGCGGACGCGGCAACGTCGGCCCGTTCCACCTCCGCAGCGATCAGATCGCGATGGATCGCCGCGGCTCCATGACGCTCACACCCCGAGACTCTAGCGGAAACATCCTCTTTCACGATCGGAACAACCGCGACCTCGACCAGCTCATGGCCGCCCAGGCCGAGAACGCCGGCGTCTATCGCACCGCCATCGAGCTGCTTCGCTCCAGGTACGACCTCATGCGCGGCGCCATCCGCGAACGCGTCTAGCCCAGCCCGCCCTCGCCCGCGTTTCTCACCCGCGCACCTTTGATCGCTCCTCTCGCCCCGGCCCCCGTCAACCCCCTCCCACATGTA
>DHLW01000151.1:8943-14551 GCA_002405485.1 Phycisphaerales bacterium UBA4658 | reverse complement strand
CCCCGACCACACCCGACCACCCGCGACCCCTCCCGCGCACAACCCACCAGGTCAGCCGGCTGATGCGTGTGCCCGCTCGAAAACGAAAGGCACGCACACGTCGGCAATGGCTCTCGGGCACTGCCCAGACGCACCCGACAAGCCCGTCCTGGGAACTCCGATCACGCCGCCGTGCGTGACCACCCCGACCAACTTCCCCCAGAACCAGCGAGTCCTTCATCCTGTGCCGAGCCCACGATCTGGGCGAGAGCTGGACACAGTCGAGACGACATTCAGTTTCCTGCGGATCCGGACATTCGCAACCGTTCTCTATCAGCGATTGTACGAATCACGAACCGTAGACCGGTGAAGTGCGTTGAGATCTGGTCAAGAATCTGGAAGATTCGGGGAAAAGTCGGTGCTCAAATCTGTCAAGAACACGGTTTTTCGACCGAGTCGAAGAGTCTTTACGCTCGCTTGGCCGAGGCAGATGCACCGGGTCTGACATCTTTGAGCACCCGCTCGGCGACGATGGCCCCGGCGGCTCCGATCACGGATCCCCCGGGATGGGTGCCCGCCCCGGCGAAGTACACGCCTGAACAGGGGGTGTGCAGGGGGAGGCGCCGATCGAACGCCCATCCATTGTCGACATGGTGGATGTGACCGCCCCGGATGCCGAATCGCTGCTGAATGCCCTGGGGCGCGAGCACGAGCAGGTCATCGATGAGCTCCGGCAGGTCGGGCATGATGCGGGCGACCGGCCCCGCGATGAGCGCGCGGGCGAAGTCCTCGGCGGCCGTCGGCGAGAACCCGCTGGGCACCCACTGCACGAACAGCGACATCGCATGCCGACCCTCTGGGTCACAGAGCGAGGGATCGACGGCGGTGTGGGTGTACACGTCGATCATGGCGTCGAAGGGGTCCGGCGCGCGGCCCTCGATCGCCGCCCTCTGGCGGGCACGCTCCAGACGGGCCAGCGTGTCGTGCGCGGGCAGGATGTGCACGGTGCCCGCCAGGGGGTGAGCTCCTGGAGCGACGCCGTCCAGCTCGGACGTGCCCACGACTGTCGGCAAGCGGCGTAGCGCAAGGTTGACCTTGAGCGACGTGCCGAGGTGTGTGCCGAGGGACTCGACGGCACGGCGCATGTGCAGGCCGGCGTCTGGCGCGAGCATGTCGGCGGCGCTCCAGGGGTCGGTTGCGAGGACGACGCTGGCGGCCCGAATCTCGCCGAGGCCGTCGATCTGCACGCGAGCGTCGCCGTCGGGGGCGGGATCGATGCGGGAGACGCGTGCGTTGGTGACGATCGCGCCGCGGGCCTCGAGCACGCAGTCCCGCAGGCCGGAGGTGATCGCGCCCATGCCGCCCTGGACGAGCTGCCAACTGCCCAGCGGATGAGCCGTCTGTGGGCCATCGCCGGCGGGCAGTCGGAGCATGTTGTGCAGGAGGAAGTTCATGCCCGAGCCGGGGTCGGCGTAGCCGCGGGACGAGCCGACAAAGCCGTCGGTCGCGACGACGGCCTTGACGAACTCGGACTCGAACGCGAAGCGGTCCAGGAAATCGCAGAGTGGTCCGGAGGGGTAGGCGTTGCCCGAGGCGCCGAGGGCCAGCAGACGATACAGGTCGCGGATGGATAAGCCGACGCCGGGCGGAGCGGGCGTGTCGCGGACACACTCGACGGTCTGGGCCAGGGGGATCGCCTCTCGGAGCCAGAGCGGGGCGAGATCGTCGCGGATGGCGGCAAGCACGGTATCGAGAGCATCCAGAGCGGCCCGATCGCGCAGGCTCAGGTGCGTCGATCCTCCTGGAACGCCGAAGGCCACGGGTCGCGGGGCATGGCCGAGCGCGGGGTGGTGCGAACCGGGACGGGGTGCGGAGTCCGGGAGCAGGAAGTAGCCGTGCGGTCGCCGGGGGAGCAATCGGACGGTGTGCGCAAGCCCGGTGGCGTTGAGGATCTCGGGGGGCATGGGCCCGAGGAGGTATGCGCCGGTGGAGCAGCCCAGGGCGGGCGCGCGCGGGAAGGGTCGTTCGGTTCGGCATGCGCCGCCGACGGCGTCGGCGGCATCACAGACCAGGACGCTGAGCCCCTGGCGTGCGAGGATGGCGGCGCAGACCAGCCCGTTGTGTCCAGCGCCGGCGACGAGGACGTCGTAGTGTCGAGCGGAGGGCATGGTGGACGAGGAGGTCCGCATAACGGTGCCTGGAAGTGAAAACCCGCGCAGGATGGAGTCGAAACACACGTACCCGCTGGACCGTACACTCTAGTGATCCAGATTCTTTCTTGACGTTGCCCGGAGGCGGCGTCGATCAGTGGATGGGCACCTTTCCGTCGGGCGGTGATCGGCGGAGGGAGCGTTCGCCCGAGGGAACCGGCGGGCGCTTCGGGATGGCATCGGCGGACCGCATGAGCGAACAGACGCGCAAGCATGATCTGAGCGAGACCTCGCCAATGGACTCCAAGGCCAGGGCGGAGGTGGAGCGCCCGGACCTGCAACTGGAGCCCGACGAGCCGATCCGTCCGCCCACGCCTCCCAAGCCGGCGCGGGGAAGCGAGGAACGGGAGAACGGGATCGGCCTGGGGGGCGGTCTTGGCGGCGGTGGGCTTGGGGGTCAGAACCCTGCGGGGAAGACCAAGGGCGGGACGAACGTCGACACGATCATCGGGAAGATCGTCGTGGACCAGGGTCTGGCGACGCCCGAAGAGGTGCAGGCGTGCCTGGAGCAGGTGCGGTCGCTGGCCTCCGACGGGAACAGCAAGAGCCTGCCCATGCTGCTGGTGGAGAACGACTTCATCACCAAGCGGCAGCTCGAGCGCATCCGGGCGCAGGCCGAGGCGGAGCGGAGCGGGCAGCAGATCCCGGGGTACAAGATCCTGGGCGAGCTTGGCAAGGGTGCGATGGCGACGGTGTTCAAGGCCCGACAGCTTTCGCTGGATCGGGAGGTGGCGATCAAGGTCCTCCCGCGGAAGTTCACGAACAATCCGCAGTTCATCGAGCGGTTCTACGCCGAGGGGCGGGCGGCGGCGGCGTTGAACCATCCGAACATCGTGCAGGCGTACGACGTCGGTCAGGCGGGCGATTACCACTACTTTGTGATGGAGTATGTGGCGGGTCGGACGGTGTATGACGACATCGTCAAGCACAAGCGGTACGCGGAGACGGACGCGATCGACATCATCATGCAGGTGGCCGAGGCCCTGCAGCACGCGCATGCCAAGGGGCTGATCCACCGTGACGTGAAGCCCAAGAACATCATGATCAGCAAGGAGGGGGTGGCCAAGCTCGCGGACATGGGTCTGGCACGGGCGATGAGCGACAAGGAGGCGGCGGAGGCGGAGGCGGGCAAGGCGTTCGGCACGCCGTACTACATCTCGCCCGAGCAGATCCGCGGGGAGAAGGACATTGGGCCGCCGAGCGATCTGTATTCGCTGGGTGCGACGCTCTATCACATGGTGACGGGAAGCGTGCCGTTTGACGGCAAGAACCCGAGCGCGGTGATGCACAAGCACCTGAAGGCCGAGCTGGTCGCGCCGGACCACGTGAACCCGAAGCTGAGCGCTGGGATCAGCGAGGTCATCGAGATGATGATGGCCAAGGCGCCGCGGGATCGGTATCAGAACTGCGCGGATCTGCTGGCGGATCTGCGGGCCGTGCGTGAGAAGAAGAATCCGCCGATTGCCCACAAGGAGCTCGGCGGGCTGGACATGGCGAGCCTGGCCAAGGCCGAGGCCGCGGCGCCGGTGCTGGGGATGCCGGTGGACAAGAGCGCGGATCGCCCGATGGTGAGCCGAAAGCTGTTCGTGACGCTCATCGTGATGCTCGTGGTCAGCGTGGTGTTCAACGTGGTGATGCTCGCGCTGCGGGCGGCGTGACGGAGTTCGGCCCTTGCGAGCGTCACCCCTGGGCCCTTGCGGCGGCCGCGCGACAGGTCGCGGGATCGACCCGAGCTTGGTTGTCTGGATTGCCGGCCTGTGAGGCGTCCGCGGTGCTTTGTGGCCGGTTGTCATCCACCGCGGATGCGTGTTTCACACTCGATCACCCACGGCTTGCCCGAACGACCTGCCGCGGATCGGTGTGACGGACTCGATCAGCATCCAACACACGCACGAGCCCGAGCCCATCGGCCAAGAGTCGCACATCGTGGATGCGTTGGAACCGACTTCTGAAGTCTCGCCCGGCGATCGCCTCGAGTGCGAGTCCATTGCGCTCGGTGCAGAGCGCGCGGAGCGCGGGCTCGACATCCGGCCAGCTCATGGCGTCGTGCACAACGATCCATCCGCCCGTGGTGAGCATCCGCGCGACCAGATGCACATTCAGAACTGTCGCCGCAAACCCGTGATCGCCGTCGATGAACGCAAGGTCGAACGAATCAAAGGGCTGGTCGATCACCGGCACCTTTGCGAGATGGGCCAGCGCCTCTTCGCGTGTGAGCACCGGTTCGTACTTCAGGTAGTCGTGGAGGAACATGGCGTCGTTCCTCTCGCTCAGGTACGCATCGATGCACGTCAGACGATCCCCATCATCCTTGCAGAACGAGAGCACATGGGTCTTGATGTCGTCGAAAATCCGATGCCGCACGCGCGGATCGAGCGACACCACACGCGATCCGCATGCACGAGAGCACTCGAGGAGCCATCGCGTGGAGAACCCGAGGAAGGACCCGACTTCCAGGATCTTCGCCGGGCGCGTCTCGGCGACGAGCTGAGCCAGAACGAGTGCGTCCGCCAGCTTGATTGAGCCGCTGACCGCATGACGGATCATCTGTCCCGCGTCGTGTCGTCCTCCGAACTGCGAAGCGAGCGAACGTCCGAGGGCCTGCTGCAGCCGAGCGTAGCGATCCGGCCACGCCATGGGGAAGGGCCCGCTGTCCGTGGGCTCAGCGTGCTCGACCAGACGCCGATCGGGGTCCAAGCTCGCCGCCACCCGGCGCAAGCCGCGGAGGATGAACTGACGAACTGGCATCATCTGCGGTTGCCACTCCCTCGCTCAGCGCACGGTCCTTCTTCTGCACGAGAAGGCTCGACCATCATTCCTCTGTGCGGCCGACCGGTCGCCGTCATCCGGCGGATGATCGCCTCACGCCGCACGTCCGGCCGACAGGCGGCACCGACCACCCTCCGGCACCAATCCACGCCACCGACCGCGGCTTTGCGCGGTCGATGTGGCTTGATCGGCTGCAAGCAAGGCTCACCATCGGAATGTGCTCCCTGGGGCCCGGCTTAGCACGGCGCGTCAAATGATAACGACGACGGGCGCAGCGACCGAGCGTCTTGGCCGTGGGTCATCTGACGCCGCAGCAATCGCGAGTTCGGCCGAGCACTCCGGCCGCTGCGAGCCGCGGTCGGCGGGGCGATCGCGGAATCCGGTCGGGCGGCGGCGCATGGCGTTTGGCGCTTCTTGGAGCGGGGTTGCCGCGGCACGGGAGGAGGGTTATCCTTTGCTGACGTTCGGGAACTGTTCCCGGCCGCTGATCGGGTTTTGAGGAGCCGTGGTCCTTTGAAGCGTTGGATACTTCAGACAGACGATCGCGGCGTCGCCGGCCAGTTGGCCATGCGGCGCTCATGATCGCCGGGCCTGCAGCTCAACTCCGTCTGTTGATGAACGAGCAAGCGGCGCGTGGTGCGCTGCGCGAT
>DHLW01000151.1:0-8752 GCA_002405485.1 Phycisphaerales bacterium UBA4658 | reverse complement strand
CAGGAGTCTGAACCATCCCCCCGCCCCGCCCCTCCTTCCAGCGTGACAACCAGGTCCGACGGACCCGCGTGAACCACATGATCCGCATCTCCCCGATCCGCGTGATCGGTCCGAACGAGGAGATGCTGGGCGTGATCGAGACGTCCGAGGCGATCCGCATGGCCGACGAGGCCGGTCTGGATCTCGTGGAGATCTCGCCCGATGCGCGCCCGCCGGTCTGCAAGATCATGGACTACGGGAAGTACAAGTACGAACTGGGGAAGAAGGAGCGGAAGAACAACGCGGCGAGCAAGGCGACGGAGATGAAGGAGGTCCGCCTCGGGCGGTCGGTGAAGATCGACCCGCACGACGTGCAGATCCGCATCGACCAGATCCGGCGGTTCCTGATGGCCGGGCACAAGGTGATGGTCACGCAGAAGTTCCGCGGTCGCGAGATCGCGCACCGGGACATCGGGCTGCTCAACCTCGCCAAGGTGCGCGACCAGGTGCTGGACATCGCCAAGGTCGAGCAGACCCCGCGCTGGATGGGCAAGCAGGCCAGCATCATCCTCGCCCCGGACAAGGCCAAGGTCGAGGCGCTCAAGCGGAAGCTCGCCAAGGAGAAGGCCGAGAAGGAAGGCATCTCCGAGGAAGCCGCGCTCAAGGCCCACGAGGACGAGGCCAGCAAGGCGCTGGCTGCGGCCGAGACGCAGGAGCCGGACGACGACGACGATGATGACGACGATACGGACGGCGCGCTGGCGACGACATGATGCCCGATCCTTGCGCGGACGCTCCGTCGCAAGGATCGGCTCACGCGGACGGTTCGTCGACGCGCTGCCTCAGCCACGCGGCGACGAACCGTGACATGTGCTTGATCGAGTTGGCGGTGCGGCCCGTGGTCTCGGCGGTCTCGTCGACCGAGAGCCCCAGGATGAGTCGCAGGCGAGCGACCTCGGCGTACTCCGGCAGCGTGGTCTGCAGCTCGGCGAGCGCACGAGAGAGCGCCTCGAAGCGATCGAACCCGAACGTCTGCACGGCAGGGACGGAGAGCGCGTCCAGCGGGACGCGCATCTTTCCCCCGCCGCGCTTCAAGGCTGACTTGGCGCGGATGTGATCGACGATCACGCGATCGACCACCTCGGCGGCGATGTTCAGCAGGTGCTGCCTGCTTGCCAGACCGACGATCGGCGCAGCCTGCATCCGGATGAAGGCCTCATTGGCGAGCGCGGTCGCCTGCAGCGTCCAACTCGAGGCCCGGTCCCCGAGCCTGTGCTGGGCCGCGGCCCGAAGCTCGCCGTAGATGATCGCGAACAACTCACGCAGGGCGTCCTGATCACCGGCCTGGACTCGCGCGATCAGGGCCCGCTCGTGCTCGACGTGGTCGCGGCTCATGGCCGGGCCCCTGGATCTCTGATGCGTGCGAGCTCTTCGTCCACGGTGAGCACCAACCGGACCGCGCCGAGGTCGGCGTTCGGTGCGGCGGCGATCGTCCTGAGCTCCTGCAGGTGCTCGGCGGCCTTGGTGGGCTGCCCCTTGAGCCCGTGCAGAATGGCCAGATAGCCGTGGTCTTCGTACGTCGGCGCGAGCCCCTTGGAACGCCGCAGCTCGAGCGACGTATTGAGACTGCTCTCGGCCTCGGCCAGCATGCCCAGCCGCATCTGGCAGACCCCAAGCGTGTGCATGACCGCGGAGTTCTCGGGCGCGATTCGGATCGCCCGCTCGGCTGCGGCGAGCGCGTGCTGGTACTGAGCCCTGGTTCGACCGTGGAACTGGCAGATCCGCCAGGCAATCAGGTTGAGCAGGGCGGGGTCGCTCAGGTTGGCCCCCGATGCCTCCAAGCCACGCTCGGCGACAGTGCACACCAGGATCAGCGTGCGACAGTCCACGGCGTCGGCGTGATTCGATCCCCGCACGCGTGACGCTCGTTCGAGCAGTGGCTGGAGATACGCGATCGCGTCGGCGAACTCGCCGCGATCCAGCATCTCATCCCCGCGCATGTACCCAGCCATGAAGGCCCGCGGGCTGTCCAAGCCGTGGATCTCTTCGGCGCTGCGGACGGCGGCGTCGAGCGTCGCCATGGCCGCTCCGCGAAAGGGCGACCGCCAGCGGATGCCCTGGGCGATTCCGAGCACGATGGCGGCCTTGCGGTCGCGGCCCTCATTGTCCAGTCTCGGGCAGGTGCGACGGAGGAAGTCTCCGATGGCCCGAACCGCCTCTTCCCGGCGATTGGCGATCCAGAGCTGGTCGACGTGCTGAACAACCTCCCGCACCTGCGACTGGGCATCGGCCACCGGCGTCTTGTCGCCGCAGTACAAGAGTGCAAGGGCCAGCACATTCGGGTCGAAGAGACTGAGGTGACCCTGGCTCGGCGCCGCGCGAACCCACTCCAGATCGATGCGCGTGCGGACGGTCAGTGGGTCCTCAGCACCGAGCCGTTTCTCTCGAATCGCCAGCGCCTCGTTCCCGGCGGCTTCGGCTGCTTGCTGGTGACTCCTGCTGCTGGCATGCCCGCGCAGGAACGTCTCGACGACAGATTGCAGGGCCTCGGCGAGTTCGAGAC
Organism: Phycisphaerales bacterium UBA4658; assembly: GCA_002405485.1. Classification (GTDB taxonomy): domain Bacteria; phylum Planctomycetota; class Phycisphaerae; order Phycisphaerales; family UBA1924; genus UBA4658. Next base: position 6,210 of record DHLW01000151.1, on the reverse strand, counting down.
TCTCGGGTTCGAGCAGCGGCCTGCGAACCTTGACCGACTCGGTGATCGTCTCCATGGCCTGATCGATGTTGCCCAGCCAGCGGTGCGTTCGCGCCAGCGCTTCAAGAGCATCGGCCCGGGTCCGCGGGGTCAGGTCGGCGGAGTCGATCCTGCTCCGGAGCAGGTCGAGGTACTCCCCGACGGTCATGTCGCTCCGGATCTCCGGTGATCCGTCCGCCCGGATGAGCGACGACGCGCTGGTCATGAGAACCGTGTTCAGCAGCGTCTGGGTCTGCTCGAGTGAGTCGGACACCCGCTGGGTCTGGAGGTTCGCCAGTTCCTCGGCGGCTCGTGCCCGCCGCCAAAGCGAGCTCATGACCACGAGCGATCCCGAGAGCGTGATCACGATCGCCGCGGCGACGGCGAACGGCGCGCGATGCCGACGAACGACGCGGCGGATCTCGTACCACCAGTAGTCCGACATGCATCGCAGCGGGCGATCATCGAGGAACGCCTGGATGTCGTCTCTGAGCATGCCCGCGTTGGCGTAGCGATCTTCCTGGCGGACGCGCATGGCCTTGGCAACGATCTGATCCAGGAACCGCTTGCGCAGAGTCCTGGAGAGCTGGTCAGGATTGGTCTTGCGTGATGCGGCGATCTCGCCGATGCGGTCGCCATCGCTGTGCAGGCGCGTGCTGGGTTTGGGGCGTTCTTCCTCGCGCAAGACGCGGAGGACTTCCTTGTCGCCGCGCCACTTCAGTTCCTCGATGGTGAACGGGGGGCGCCCGACGAGCAGCTCATAGAGCACGGCGCCGAGCCCGTACACATCCGTCGCGGGGCCGAGGTCGCCGGCGCGACCTTCAACCTGCTCGGGGCTCATGTACTCGATGGAGCCGACCCAGCCGCCGATCGTGCGATCACGCTGCGCCGAGGTCGGGCCCCGGAGGACCTTGGCGACGCCGAAGTCGATCACCTTGGCGATGCGACGGACCTTTTTGGCGTCATCTCCTGACAGCGGAACCTCGGCGACGAGGATGTTCGCGGGCTTGAGGTCGCGGTGAATCACGCCGTGGGCGTGCGCGTGCTGCATCGCCTCGCAGATGGGCGCAAAGAGCTCCAGGCGCTCCTCGACAGTGAGGTTGTTCCTGTCGCAGAACTCCTTGATCGGCCGACCGTCGATGTACTCCATCGCGAGATACGGGCGACCGGTCTCGGTCTCTCCGACATCCAGCAGCCGAGCGATGTTCGGATGACTGAACGTGGTGAGCAGCTCGGCCTCCTGCTGGAAGCGGAGGATGTCGGCGCTGGAGTCGCGGTCGCTTCGGAGCACCTTGATCGCGGCCCGATGGAATGGCGGCTCGATGCGCTCGCCCAGATACACCACGCCGAACCCGCCCTCCCCGAGGGTCCGGAGCAGCTTGAACTTGCCGATGAGGAGATTGGCCTCATCCGACACGCCTCCGACGATGGTGGCGTGCCCTTCGCAGGCGATGTCGAGCAGACGCCGCACCTCGGCGAGCAACGCGAGATCGCTCCCGCACGCGTCCTGAAGCGCCGCGGACTGTGCGCTCTTGGGCAGCCGGCTCACAAGCTCAAAGACCTGCGCGATCTTGGGCAGTCTGCTCATGCGGCACTCCGAGAGCCAGAGTTTACCCTGAATCGCACCCATCGCGCGCACCGACGGACAGGAAATACGCAAACCGGGCGACGGGCATGGGCTGGGTGTTTCAGCCCGGTCGTCAGGGGCATTCTCGGGAGCACAGCATGAACACGCATGGGTTGGTCGGCAAGATGGTGATGACGATGGTTGTCTCGGCCGCGGTGCTTGGTGGCCCGGCGGACACGCGGGCGCAGTCCACCGGCGTTCGCGTCATCAACGGGGTCTGCTCGGTGGTGCAGGAGCCCCGCGTTCAGGTGGCCTGCGGCGCGTGGCAGGCGTTTCGCCAGGTCAAGTCGATCATCGACATGATCGGCCGCCTCTGGACATGTGACAATCGTCGGCCGAAGTTCACCTGGCACACCCAGTCGCGCACCTGGAGCGACGGCGTGCGCCGGAGCAACAGGGACTGTGTCGTCGGGCTCAAGTACGACCGGGGGCAGGAGTCGCGCGTGAGCGCGAACTTCGACCGCTCGGCGATCCGGAGCCGGGGCGGGGCCTGGGTGTACATGTACTACATGGACGTGCGGTCGTCCGATCGGTTCGTGCGCTTCACGATCATGGCCGACAAGCCCGGACGCCCCGATCGCGCCCGGTCCAACGCCTTCAGCCACGGCCAGTGGGTCTGGGTCAGCAGCGGAACCTCCGGCGACTGCGGGTACTACGTCGCGCGGACGAACGGCATGTCGCGCTCCAGCTTCTTCTCCCGCAACCCCGACTCCAAGATCCTCATGATCATGGACTGAGCCGCACCTGAACCGCGCTCGGCCCGGGGGCGAGAGCCGCCGGGCCGGCTTTCCAGCACCAAGGAGCCACACATGTCGTATCGCACCATCATCGTTCTCGCGGCGGGGGCGGCCCTGTCCTCCGCGGCCCTGCTCTCGCTCGGGTCTGCATCCATGGACACACCACCGGAACGGGGGCATGCACGATCGGACGTGCCCGAGCAGGATCGGACGTCGGGGGTTCGGATCATCACGCGGGCGGAAGCGCTGCGCATGGGCCTGGAGATTCCGCCCCCGCCGCCGGATCCGCCGAGCTTTGCAGATCAGTTCGACGGAGTGAACCCCGGCGCCATTGATGCTGTCGAGAAGGGACTTTCCGATCCGTTCGCCGACCCGACCTTGCCTGCCGTGCAGGCGCGCGAAGCGGACGCGGCGGAGGGTGGTCCGTCCGCTCGGGAACAGGGCGGCGAGTACTTCCACACGATCGCCCCCGCGCCGGACTTTCCTGGTGAGGCGCCGCCTGTCGAGTCCGAGTGCGATGCCGACTTCGATCAGTCCGGGCAGGTGAACGTCGGAGACATGCTCGGGTATGTGCACGCATGGTTCGGCGAGGCCGAACTGGAGCCGGAACTCCTGGACTACAACGACAGCGGGGCCGCGGAGATCGACGACCTGGTGATGTTCCTGAACATCTGGTTCACCGGGTGCTGAGTTCCGGGGATGCTCGATCGTCGCCGGGCTACTTCTTCTTGAAGTACTCGAGGTTGATCTGCACGTACTTCTTCCACTCGGCGGGGAGGTCTTCCTCGGGGAAGATCGCCTTCACCGGGCACTCGTCCACGCACAGGCCGCAGTCGATGCACGTGTCCGGGTCGATGTACAACTGATCGGCCTTGCCGAAGTCGGCCTCGTTCTTGGTCGGATGAATGCAATCGACCGGGCAGACCTCGACGCAGGAGGTGTCCTTGGTTCCGATGCAGGGCTCGGCGATGATGTGGGGCATTGGGGCGGACTCCGCGACGAAACAGGAGGGGATGCTAGGCCATATGCCGAATCGACCGGCATTCACCGGCATCATGGGCACGGCAAACCGGGGCGGGATGGGAGACGCCGCGGATGCAGATGATCGGCGAATCGGTCTGAACGGTCGTTCCTGGCACGGGGCGGGGGATGGGGGATGTCGGATGGGGGCTGCAAGGGCCGGGCGTGCCTAGACGCCCGGCGGCACGGTGTCGTCGATGATGGTCACGAACGCGCTGATGGTGCCGGCGTCGGCGAAGTTCAGGTTGTACGTCTGCAGCGGGCGGAGCGTCAGCCGGATGGTCTTGAAGGGCTGCGACAGATCGGCGCTCAAGCCGCGAATGGCCACGCGGACGGAGGACTGGCCGGCGGGAATGGTGATGACCGCCGGCGGCCGCTCGTAGTCGACACCCGCGATCGCACTGCCCTCCAGCAGGTACGAGACGCGCAGCGATGCCTCGGTCGGGCCGGTGCGCGAGATCGTGAACTCCGCCTCGTCATCGGGGACGCTCGTCGCCAATGGATCGGTCACCCGCAGCGAGACCATGGGGCGGTCGGCGATGGTGACGACCCGGCGGATCCGCCCCGGTTCGTCGAACTTGAGCTGGTACAGACCTTCCTCGGACTCTTGCAGCGTGATGCGCACCGTCTCGTTGCCCTCGAACACGGTGTCGTTGACCGCGCGAACGGTGAGGAACGCGGCTCGGCGGCCGACGGGGATGGTCACGCTCACCGGCAGGGCCTGGTAGTCCGTGCCCGGTGTCGCCGACCCGCCCACGCGGAAGGTCACGGTGAGCGGGAGGTCCACCGGACCGGTTCGGCGGATCGCGAACGTGGCCTCGTCGTTGCCGACCTCGCTCGCGCGATCGTCGGGCGTGGCCAGCGTCACGGTGGGGACGTTGTCATCATCGTGGATGGTGATCGAGAGCGTGCGGTTGGCGGGGTTGATCTCGTCGCGCCGGTAGTTCGGGTCCTGCAGGATGAGCAGCCGAACCGTCTCGTTGGGCTCGTCGGCGAGATCATCGATGGGCACAACGGGGATGCTGACGCTGCGTCGCCCGGCGGGAATGGTGGCAAAGCCGCGGAGGGCGAGATAGTCCTCGCCCGGGGTCGCCGTCCCGAGGATCTGGAAGTTCACGCGGAGCGGCGTGTCGGTGTTGCCGAAGCGGGTGATGACAAACCGTCCCTGGTCGCTGTCGCGCTCAGAGCTGACCCCGTCGGCGACGCTCAGGGTGACCAGCGGAAGCGTGGTGTTGAACGCGAGACGACTCTCCAGCCCCTCCAAGACCGGCCCGGGGGAGAGTCCACGACGTCGGGGTGTGTGCGCGCGCATGCGTCCACCGTCGGCGATCGCTCGCACAGGAGATGAAACTCCGCACTGGGAACATCGACCGGGCGTTATCGGACGCCCCGATCTGGTCCGGCGCACGGGCCTCGGCCCCGACTGGCCCCACAAAGCACACAGGGCGGGCCGCGTGATGCGACCCGCCCGGTATGGAGTGCGTGTGTTGACGCTCGCGGCTGGGTTCCCGGTTTCAGCAGCCGGCGAACCAGGCGTTGAGCATGTCGAAGATGTCGTTGATCGCGACCTGGTTGTCCTCGTTGAAGTCGGCGGCCACGTCGGCGGCGAACCAGGCGTTCAGGAACCCGAAGACGTCGTTGATGGTCAGCACGCCGTCCTGATCGAAGTCCGCCTTGCAATCCGGAACGCTGGGAGCGAACGAGGTGGGGAGCACGGCGAGGGACTCTTCGGGGGAGTCGTGCAGCTCGCGGCGGAGGTTGCTGCGGTTCTTGGCGATCGCGAAGACCGGGCTGCTGATCAGGCCGCTGTAGGACGAGCCGCTGACGCGAGCCCAGGCAAGCACCGTGACGGCGTGGCTGTACTCGAGCACCTCGCCGCCGGAGGTCGTCACGACGTTCCCGCCCGGGGTGGTGTCGACGCCCTCGAGCGGGCCGGAGTGGGAGATGGTCCCGGCGATGACGAGGTCGTTGGCTCCGCCGGGAGCCAGCCCGTGCCCGGTGTTCAACCCCGAGACCAGCCAGACGTATCCGGCCTTGGGGCAGACGGCGATCCGCGGGGTGGGCCCGATGGGCAGCGCCGACGGAAGAGTCCGCGTGCCGAGCGGGGCGAGCGTGTCGGGGCTCAGGCGGGTGATGCGGCGGGCGTTCGAAGAGAGCACCACCACCTCGTTGGTGCGGGTGTCCACGGTCATGGCCGAGGCAGGATCGGCGACGGTGTGCGGGGTGACCTGCTTGGTCCGGGTGTCGATCTTGAGGATGACGTTGGGGTTGGAGGTGAGGGCAAACAGCGTGCGGTTGACCCCCGAGGCGATGCAGGTCGGGTTGAACGCGCCCAGGCCGGGAAGATCGAAGCGCTCCGGGCTTGGCGCGCCCAGCGACCAGGAGTGCAGTTCGATCTGGTTGGTGCGGCTGTCGCGGGAGAGGGACCAGGAGCTCACGAGCGTGTCGCTGAGCGTGACGCTGTAGTACTGCTGGAGCCCGGTGGAGGCGTGCGTGGTCTGGGGCAGGGTGGTGAACGACGGGTTGGGCATGAACTGCTGCACGCACGAGCCGTTCACCGGGTTGTTGCACGCGCTCAGGCCCCAGACCGGGGTGTAGGCCCGGAAGCCGTCGATGATCCCTCGCGTGCCGTAGCCCACGATGCGCTCGGCCGGGCCGGAGTAGACGACCTGGGTGTTGTCGTCGGCGGCGACGCGGAGGATGTTCTGCGTCTGGATCGTGTAGGTCTCGGTGGTGCCGGCGGCCTGGCTGGTGTTGTTGGAGCCGATGCTGTTGGCGGGGTCGCGGGTGGAGGTCTGGCGGTGGGGC
>DHLW01000119.1:888-19480 GCA_002405485.1 Phycisphaerales bacterium UBA4658 | reverse complement strand
CGCGATGGTCTTGCCGTCGGGGCTGAAGCGGGGCCAGGAGACGGCGCCATCCGGAGCGGCAACAGGCTTGGCAAGTCCGCCCTTCTTGTCCACGACCCAGAGGTTGGATGCGTAGACGAAGGCGATCTGGTCGCTGCTGAGCGTCGGGAAGCGGAGCATCCGGGCGTCGGGGGCGACGTCGGCGAGTGCGAGGGAAGTAAGGGCAAGGAGAGCGCTGGACGCGAGCGGAAGAGCGCAGGAGGATGAACGCCGGGAAAGTTTGGAAGCACCAATGGGATTGTTCAAGGGTCAGACTCCGGCCCCGCACCACCCAACCGCGTGTCCGCCGATGCGACCAGAAGTCGGCGCATGGACGGACTGGGGAGGAGTCTAGCCACTGGTGGGCTGGGAGCGCTTGGGTGCGGACGGGCCAACGGTACAGTCAGCGATCCGGGTCGGCGACATCGATGACGTACGGCCCGTCGCGAACCGGAGCGCGGTCGTATGCGTCTCGCTGCTTCGGCGTGAGCAGGGCGAGTGCATCGGCGCCCGCCCGCAGGCGGACGTTCTTTGCGACCTCGATGACCTGCGTGAATGGGTTGACCCACGTGTGGGAGTTCTGCTGGTCGTACTTCTGTGTGGGCGTTCGCAAGAATGCCCTGGTGGCGGAGAGCGAGGCGTCGTCAATTCGTCGGTGCGCGTCACGTTCGATCTGCTCAACGGCCTGTCGCTGCGCCGGGTCCAAATCAAGGGCCTTGACCTCTTCCAGAGCCGGGAGGGTCAGGAGCGAACCGGAGAGGTACCACTTCTTCAAGCGGGTCGCGGTGAGTTCGAGGATCTGGCGACTGGCCGGTTCAGGGAAGGCGTCGATCATGCGGAGAGTCTGCAGACGCATGAACTCGGTGAATGTGACCCAGTGATCGACATGGGCCTGAGTCGCTTCGATCGACTCGGTCCGAGAGGATTCTGAGGGCGACTTCTGAGCGGCCTCGTTCGCCGCGTACATTCGGCGAACCGAGACGGCGTGTGCGCAACCGATGCGATCGAACTCTCGCTCGTACTGATCAATGATCGAGGCGTAGGGATCGAGCAATGGGTCCACCCCATGCTGCCGGAGGATGCGACGAGGCTCGAACGGCAAGCCGAGTTGCATTCCGCGCAGAAGCTGGCGACGCCAGGCCCGCTCGAATGCTGGCGAGGCGGCGGGATCGTCGGTTGGCGCCAGGCTTCGGAGATCGTCCCTCAGGCGTCTCTCCACGGCTCTTGTCGCACTTTCGGCAATCTGGCGGTCGGCAAGCGCTTGCTCACCCTGGCCATGTTCGCGCACGGCTCGCGCGTATCGATTCGTGATCACCTCGACTTCCACACGTGCTGCGGATATGAGGTTCGAAGCGGCTTCAACGACTTGCTGATCGTCGGACACGAACTCCTTGAACACACTGGACAGGGACTCTGGAATCGTCGAGCGCAACTGGTAACCCGGGATCAAGAGGTCACTGAGAAGCGGTCCTTCATGCGCGCGAACCCAGCCGGGGAATGCAACAAGAGCAATCGTGGCCGCAATGGCCCAGAGCGAGGCGGGCATGCGAGTCTCCCGGTGCAGCACCCCTTCGTCCGGGTGTAACCGGCAGAGCGCTCCGCGGTTCCATGCCGATGTTCAGATTGTGCAAGGCCACATCATCGCGTCGTCGCGTGAAGCGCAGGTGATGTCGCAACTCACCGATTTCGTCCCGGCTTGTCCGGGGTGCGAACCTGGGACTGGGTGACGAAGCGGACGGACTGCTCGGCGATCTGGGTTTCGGGCATGGTGAGCCAGCCCCAGAAGCAGGGTGCGCCGTGGGCAACGACGGTGGTGGGCGGATGGAAGTGGAAAGCGACGGGGATGATGTCGTCGGTCTGGTCGTTGTTGCCGAAGTACTTCCAGGGCTTGTCGATGGAGGGAGCGCGGCTGGAGCTTCGTCGCATGCGGACGATGTCGACCGGGACCCACTGCTCTCGGCGGTTCTGCTCGTCATAGAGGCAGAACTCGACCCAAGAGCGGAGCTTGCCCTTGCCCTTTCCCGCGAGGCCGCGGTCCTCGCCCTTGCTTTCGCTGACGTCGTAGCCGATGACCGGGCGTGCTGGGAGGCCGGCGGAGCGGTAGAGTGCGGTGAGGGCGCAGGCGATGTCGTGCTCGCTGCCCCGGCCTTCGCGGATGAGGGCCTCGGAGCCCTTGAGCTCGAAGCCCTGGAGGAGGCCGTTGCGGGTGAACTTCAGCCCTTCGCCGCTGGGCTGCCAGGCCTCAAGGGCCTTGGAGGCGAGGAACTTGGCGAGTTGGACCTGGGGGATGGACTTGGGATCCTTGCCGCTTGTCCAGGAGTTCAGGAGGTCCAGAGCCAGCTTGCCGCCGGGCTCGATGCCCATCTGGGGCGCGAAGCTGGTCTGAGCCGCACGGGGCCATCGTCCGCTGGCGGGCCAGGACACCTTTGCGCCCTCGCGTTCATCCCAGACGCATTCAAAGCAGGTGGCTTCGAGTTCGGTGTCGAACTCGATGGTGTGGCCTTCGATGTTCTTCATGTCCCACCGGCCATAGCGGGAGCCGGCGGCCATGTCTTCCAGCCACACGGTCTCGCTGGAGATGTCCTTGCCGTTCACCTTCATCTTGGCCTGCACGTTGCCGTTGGAGGTGCTGCCGGCGGTCGAGCGGATGGCCGGAAAGATCAGCGCGGCGGTGTCGAACTTGAAGCGGGTGTTGCGGATCTCGGAGGGGTTGTTCACCCCGGGAACGCGCCCGTCTGGGCCCACGACGGCGTTGGTGAGCGAGCCGAGCGTCACAGAGGTCTTGAGGACCCAGTCGCGCGTTCGGCCAGGCTTCATGGCCGCTTCGAGCGGGGACGTGCCGGCTCCGGGCGCGGCGGGTTTGCCATCACCCTGCCGCCCTCCCCCCCCACCACCCCCACCACGACCGGGCTGGTTCTGGGGCTGGGCAAGCACGCTGCCCGCGAGGGCGCCGCCCACGCCGAGCGCGGCCGCAGCGGCCAACAGTTGTCGCCGGGTCATGCCGTCGGTGCTCGACAGAGGAGTGCCAGACTGTTCGCCGATCATGTGCTCGCTCCAGGATGGAAACTGCCGACTGCGACCCCGAGCCCGCACCGCGATGGTCTGCGGCGAGGCGTCAGGATGCTATTCGATCCGCATGGGGGACAGGGTTCCAAGCCCCGGCAAGAGCGGGGCCCGGACAAGTCGAGCGGGAGCGCTCCTCCAGCGGGTGCGGCGAGCGGAAGAGCATCAAGGGCGTCGGCCAGAGACTCCATCAAAAGAACAGCCGCATGCCGAACCCGATGCTCCACGTGCGATCTCGATCGGCGCCGATGCCGATACCTGGACGAACCGAGATGCCGACTTGCCGTGAGAGCATGACGCCCGCTTCACACTCCAACAGATGGGACACCTGGCCATCCTGCTCCCAATCGATCTTCGGCTGATAGTCCGCCAGCAGCCACCACCCCTCGGGATTGACATAGATTCCGATCAGGCGAAGCTCGCTCTGGTTGATGTCGGTGCGTTTGTTGTCGCCGGCGATGGAGAGCCTCTGCTTTCCTGCGATCGCCAGGATGAACTCGCTTGAAAGAGAGTGGACGTACGCCAGCGACGGGTTGAGTTGCCACTTGCCGCTGCCGAGCAACTCGTCATCGGCGGTCTTGAGGCCGACTTCGACGCCCGCGATGAAGGATGTCCGCTCGAACGACCAGACATAGCGACCCCTGATGAAGATGTCGCCGAGACCGGACTGGTCGTCGATCGGGGATGGAAACCCGCCGGAGTGAATGATCGGCACCTCGAACGCCACGCCGATCGATTTGCTGAACGGCACATCGAGCTTCAGGTTGATCGACAGAAGGTCGCCTTCGCCGGGGAGCGCGATGTACTGCGGATTGACCTCGAAACGGAGCAGCAGCTTGGAAGGGTCGGTGCCGGTTTCGACCGGACCGTCGTCGGACCCGGGCGGAGTCGCGTTCGCCGGCGCATCGATGCTCAGCCGCGGCGGCTCCCAGTTCGGAACCACGTGGTCAGCGGAGTCGGCGACTGGCGTGTCGATCGGCTCGGCAGCGCGGCAGCGATCGACCGGCGTGCCCGCCGCCAAGGCAAGCCCGATGAGTCCCGCTCCGCCAATCATCGTGGAGTGCTCCATGATCCCTCAGCGAACTCAGAACTTGAACGTGAGATTCACGAGCCCGCCCACCCACGGATCCAGCGACGCGCCCGCGGCCGCATCAAGCCCATCGCCGGGTATGGACACGCCCACGCCGAGCGTGAGATACGCGTTCGGCGTCAGCATCCGCACCCATTCCAGATAGACATCGTCGGACAAGTGCTCGCCGGGCACGCCCGAGACCAGCGCGGGCTGGCCGCCGATGTTCTGGAGGCGCCCCCCCTGTCCAAACTGCAGCGGGCTGTTCTCCTGCGCCGCTTCGACGCGCCAGTACGAGACCGTCAGGAAATCACTCGGCGAGAGCGTGACGTTGACCGACACTCTGTGGGTGCGAACGTTCGTGTTGTAGAACGTGAGCGCGGCATTGGAACCCGACGCAAAGGCGTGCACGCCACCGTCATAGAACAGCGGATCGAAGCGCTCCAACTCGCTGGTGCCCGGATCGTCGCCGCTGTACTCGCGGAAGGCATAACTGACCTTGGGGCACAGCGGCGCGTTCTCCCACTGGTGCCCGATCTCCGCGCTGACCGCATAGGCGGAAAGGTCGATGCCGCCGTTCCATTGATACGCGCCATCGAGGGCGACAAACAGCCCGGGCGCGGCTTCCCGGAACGGCCGCAGTCGCAGATACGGGTTGATCGTCTGCGTGTCTTCGCGGCCGTTCTCGATGATCGTCAACGGGGCCCGGATAGAGGGCATATCGGAATCGAAGACGCCGATGTACGCGAGGCCGACACACTCGTCGCCCGGCGTCTCGGATAATCGGTACTCGACCTTGCCGCCGGCAAGCGACGTGTCGGGGTCCTCTGAAGTGATCTCGTTGGAGTTCAGCACGAACACGTCGGTCGAGAATCGGCCCGCGACGAGCTTGGCGATGCCGGTGTACTCCCAGGATCGACGGGGCGACACCAGCGCAGCGCCGCGCTGGTTGCCGTTCTGCGCGCCGAGGTCGATGAGGAACCCTGAGCCGAGGCGGTATGGCTGCTGACCGCCGGAAAGATCGAGCGTGAATCCCGACGTGTCCGAGCCGATCCGCACGCCTCCGAACGCGTTCTCAAGCGAAACGCGCCCCGCGTTGCCCTGATCGAAGATGTCGCGCCCGAGATTGCCCGTCGCGGCCGCCGCCAGCCCGGCATACAGGCTCAGCGTTTCGGATGCCGAATAGTCCACGCGAACGCTCGGGACGAGCCACGCCTCGTTCCAGACTCGATCCTCGCTGTAGCTTGCCGAGGGCGCAAAGACCTCAGCCAGTCCCCAAAACCCGTTGCTCTCGGCGACGAACTGCGCGCCGGCAAAGAGACCGAACTTGATCTTCCAAGGCCCGTCCTTGATCAGAAGAGGGTCCGCCGAGTCGGCCAGAGGAGGCGAGGCAGCTTCAGCGGTCCCTGCGGCGGGCTGAGCCGAATCGGTGGTCCGCCGTGGCTCAGCAGCGCTCGGTGCGATCATCTCCGAGAGCGAGGCCGACGGGACCAGCGGCTGATCTTGTCCGAGCGAATTCCCCGCGCCCGACAACAGCACAACGGCGATCGTGGCAAGAGCGGCGGGCGTATCCATGCGGGCGCTTCTCTCGGAGGGGTCGTGCGCCAGCGTGGGCGACACGCTCGGCGTTCGTCACCGCGTCTGTTCAACCCTGGGGGTCAACGTGCCGCCCTTCTGCCGCGGCGGAAACTCCGCCAGCGTCTTCAGGTGCTCTTCGATGGCGTCCCGCACATAGCCGCCCAGAAACGCCTTCTTCATCGCCTGGTCGTTGTTGCGGACGCCGCCGTGCTGCTCGAAGGGGTCCATCTTGAGGTTGTACATCTCGGCGGAGGGCTTGTTGTAGTCGAAGAACCCGTCGCGGACCTGGAAGTGATACTTCCACTTGCCGATCCGCATTGCCGTCAGGTTCGTTTCGTTGTACATGTACACGCGCTCCCGCGCCGACCTGACCTTGCCCGTCGGCGCTGCCCAGTGCTCCAGTTGGTTGACGCCATCGATGTGGACGCTGTGCTCCTTGCGCATGCGCTCCACCACGTCCGCCACGCCCGCCGCCGCGGCCAGCGTGGTGAAGCAGTCCAGGTGCTCGTGAATCTCGTTGCTCACCGAGCCCGCCGGCACGCGGGCGGGCCAGCGAACCAGGAACGGCACGCGCACCCCGCCCTCCCACGTGGTCGCCTTCTCACCGCGGAAAGGGGTCGTGCCGCCGTCGGGCCACCACGCCGACATCGCGCCGTTGTCGGTTGTGTAGATCACGATCGTGTTCTCGGCGATGCCCATCCTGTCCAGCGCCGCGAGCAACTGGCCGACGTGCCCGTCGTGCTCCATCATGCCCGAGCCGTAGATGTCATCGCCCCCGGTGTGCGGCTTGGCGAGAAATCGCGACTCGTCCTTGAGGTGCGTGTAGATGTGCATGCGTGAGGGCGCGAACCACGCGAAGAAAGGCTTGCCCTCCTGCTTGGACTTCTCCATGAACGTGATGGTGCGGGCGAGGAACTCCTCGTCGACGGTCTTCATCCGTTCGATCGTCAAGGGGCCGGTGTCCTGGATGCGCTGCTTGCCCACTCGCCCGAACCGCGGGTCGGTGGTCGGGTCATCCACGTCGGTCGCGACCGTGTCCAGCACGCCGCGCGGGCTGTACTTGGCGACAAACGCCGCGTCCTCCTTGGGCCAGTCGTTGTCCTGCGGCTCCTCCTCGCTGTTCAGGTGGTACAGGTTCCCGAAGAACTCGTCAAACCCGTGCACCGTGGGCAGGTGCTCGTTGCGATCGCCCAGGTGGTTCTTGCCGAACTGACCCGTGCGGTAGCCGCGCTCCTTCAGCACCTCAGCCAGCGTCGGATCGCGTCCGTCCAGCCCGATGGGCGATCCCGGCACGCTCACGGTCGTGAGTCCCGTCCGGATCGGCAACTGGCCGGTGATGAACGCCGCACGCCCGGGCGTGCAGGTGGGCTGCGAGTAGTGATCCGTGAACAGCTTGCCCTCTCGCGCGATGCGATCGATGTTGGGCGTCGGCGCCATCATCCCGTGGCTGTACGCCCCGACGTTCCACCACCCCACGTCGTCTGGCATGATGACGAGAATGTTGGGTGGTGCGGCAGCCGGTGCGCTCACCGTCTGCCCCTGAACCAATCGACACACCAACATGATCGAAAGAACCAGCAGCAGGGCGCGGCTCTGAGTGTGTGCCATGCCGCGAGTGTAACACAGTCCATGTCGCGTTGAACCGATCCGCCCGGACGGCCACCGACCATCAGGGCTGAGAGACGGGGGAAGGAGCCGTCTTCCGCTCCGCACGCCGCGCCCAGGCGTCGACCGAGATCACCGTCCGAAATCCCGCGTGCTGCAGCGACGTGTCGGCGGGCGCGGCCATCCGCGCCGAGGGGCGATACGAAGCACAGTACGAATCGTGGCACAAGAACGAACCGCCCCGCTGCACCCGGCTTGTCTGCGAACGTGGATTCCGCGGGTCATGACACGCCGGGGCCGCGGACTGATCGGCCGCCTCGCTCGCGGGCCTCCTCGCACGCTTGACGTACGCCTCCGCGTCGTACAGGTCGGCGCACCACTCCCAGACGTTCCCCGCCATATCGAACAGCCCGTACCCGTTCGGCGGGTACCGCTTCACCGGGGCCGCACGCTCATAGCCATCGCCAAGTGACTCCCGAGCCGTGTTCTTCCAGGGAAATTGCCCCTGCCAGATGTTGGCCCGCTTCCCGTCGACCGGCTCGTCGCCCCAGACGTTGACTTTGTCGACCAATCCGCCTCGTGCCGCATACTCCCACTCGGTCTCAGTCGGCAGACGGCGACCCGCCCACGTGCAGTACGCCACGGCGTCATCCCAAGACACATGCACTACCGGCTCGCTGTCCTTGCCTTCAATCGATGTCGACGGTCCGCCCGGGTGCTTCCAACTCGCACCCGCAGTCCATGTCCACCAGCCCGCCGGATTGCTCAGTTCCACCGGCCCCTTTGGCGGCGTGAAGACCAGCGAGCCGGGCCTCAGCATGTCGTCACTCGGCTTGGGCGTGCCCGGCGCGACCTGCTTCTTGAGCTCCTCCCAATCCACGGGACGCTCGGCAGTCGTCACATATCCCGTCGCCCTCACGAACGCCGCGAACTGGGCATTGGTGACTTCGGTCGCATCCATGTAGAACGCCGCAACACGGACGCGATGCGAGGGCCGCTCGTCGGCACGAGCAAGTGCATCGCCGTCGCGTGCGCCCATCGTGAACTCGCCGCCAGGAATGAGAACCATGCCCGCGGGCGGCGGCACGACATCACGGCTGGAACCGGTCAACGGCTCCGACGGCCGAGCCGGCGCCTCGGCCCGGTCAGGAACCCGATCCGCAGTGCCGGCAGGAAACACCGACACCTCGGCGACCAGTCGCGGTGCCCACGCGAGCACCGCCGCAACCACCGCTGGACCAGCGAAGATCGACATCGTTCTCCTCACCTGCACTGAACCGTCGATCCGGGCTCCATGTGCAAACGGGCACACGCCGGCCAAGGTCAACGTGCCACTCTACGCCGAGGAACCAGCCGGCGACCAGACAACATGACGCACCACACCCGATCGACTCCACCCACGAGCACAGACATGCCCGGCACATGCCGAACACACCTGACACGTACACACACGATGCTCTCAATGCCAAACGAAGTACACGAACAGGCCCAATCGCCATGTTCGTGCTTCGATCTGGACAACAATGCACCAAGAGAGCTTCTCTTGGCGGGAATCCGCCCCCGGGGGCCGGCTACGAGGCTCCTTGAGAAGCGTGACACAGTGAAGGACTCGAGGCCATCCTCTTGGTGTGCCTTCGGTTGCGGGCTGTCCTACTTCGCCATCGCCGCCTTGCACCTGGCGAGCGTCTCGCGGTATTCCTTCAGGTGCGCGTGATCGCCTGGCAACACCTTCTCGGCCATCGATGCTGCCTCTTCAAGCTCGGTCAAGGCTGCAGCGAAGTCCTTGCTTTCGAGCCGCGCCGTGCCCGAACGCCAGAGCAAGCGGGCGAAGTCAGGTGAACCGTGGGCCGAGCCTTGCCGCATCATGGCGACAGCCTCGTCCCAACCTGCTCTCGCCTCCGCGGTCTTGCCGAGCCCGTGCTGCGCCCGCGCCAGGTTGCTGAGACCAATGGCGATGTGCATGTGCCCGGCGGGCAAGGACCGGCGTCGGATCTCCAGCGCTTCGCGGAGGAGCGGTTCCGCCTCCGTGAGTCTGTTCTGGTCCTGTAGGAGCCTCGCCAAATGGCTCATGGCGTTGGCCATATCCGGGTGCCCGGCTGGGTTGGCGGCTCGGTCGATCGCCATCGCCTCGCGGTACAGCGCTTCGGCCTCGGCGAACTGGTTCTGAGCATGCAGGACCAGCGCGAGATTGTTCAATCCAGAGACGATGTACGGATGCCCAGCCGGCAATGACGCACGCCAAATCTCGACCGCTTCACGGCGGAGCGGCTCGGCCTCCGCGATTCTGTTCTGGCTCTGCAGGAGAAACGCGAGGCTGCTCAGGCTGACGGCGATCTCTGGATGCCCCGCGGGAAGATACGCGCGGACGACCTCGATGGCCTCACGCAGAAGCGGCTCGGCCTCGGCGAACTCGCCTTGGGCCTGCAGGAGCACTGCGAGGTTACTGAGACTCACGGCGATGTCTGGATGCTTCGCGGGGAATGCAGCGCGGCGGATCTCGAGCGCTTCGCGGAAGAGCGGCTCGGCCTCGGCGAGCTTGTTCCGGGCCTGAAGAAGCCCCGCGAGGTTGTTCAGACTGGCGGCGATGTCCGGGTGCCCCGCGGGGAGGACCGCTCGGCGGATCCTCAGCGCTTCGCGGAAAAGCGGCTCGGCCTCGGCGAAGTTCCCCTTGGCGTACAAGAGCCACGCGAGGTTGTTCATGCCGCGTGCGATCTCCGGGTGTCCGGCCGGGAACGCCGCGCGTCGGATCGCCAGAGCTTCACGCTGGAGCGGCTCGGCTTCGGCGAGTCTGTTCAGAGACTGCAGCAGCTTTGCGAGGTTGTCCACACTGATGGCGATGTCCGGGTGCCCATCAGGGATCTTCGCCCGGCGGATCTCCAGCGCTTCGCGGTAGAGCGGTTCGGCCTCGGCAGGCTTGTTCCGTGCGTGCAGAAACGATGCAAGGTTGTTCAGCGCATGGGCGATGTCCGGGTGTCCGACAGGAAGTGCTGCGCGGAGGATCTCCAGCGATTCGCGATACAGCGACTCGGCCTCGACGACCTCGTTCTGGTCATCCAGGAGACTCGCGAGGTTGTTCAATCCGGTGGCGATCTGTGGGTGCCCGGCGGGGAGCGCCGTGCGCCAGATCGCCAGCGCTTCGCGAAACAGCGGCTCGGCCTCGGCGACCTTGTTCTGGAGATACAGCAGATTCGCGAGGTTGTTCAGGCTGGCGGCGATGTCAGGATGCCCCTCGGGAAGATCCGCTCGGCGGATCGCCAGCGACCGGCGCAGGTTCGGCTCGGCCTCGTCGTAGCGCCCCAGATTCTGCAGCGTCATGCCGATCGTGTTCCGCACACGCGACTCCACCAGCGGCTGGTTCTCAAGCGCGCTGTTGCCCTCGTCGAGCACCTTCACCGCGGCTTGCAGCGTCTGCAGCACCGTGACGGCATCCTTGACCGGCTCCTTGGTCACCGGGTCCCTGGGCAGTTGGTTCGGGTCGACCGCCGCCAGCATCTCGGTCTGAAATGTCGCGACCGCCTCGGCGATCTCGGCCTGCTTCTTCGCCTCGGCTTCCTGCGCCTTCGCCTCCGCCGCCTGCTTGATCGCTTCGGCCTCCTGCTCCCTGGCCTTGGCTTCCTGCGCCACCGCCTCCGCCCGTACCGTCTCGGCCTGCTGGCGCTGCTCGGCCTCGGCGATCTGCGCTGCCACGGCCACGTTGCGCTGCTCGCTGGCCACCTTCGCCTGCCACGCCGTGCCGGCAAGGCCGAGGATCAGCGCCGCCGCCACCGCGCTGCCCGCCGCGACCGGGCCCTTGTTGCGCTGGATCATCTTCTTGAAGCGATACGCGTTGCTCGGCGGTGCGGCAAGCACGGCATCGCCACTGAGATATCGCCGGATGTCCGCTCCCAGCCCGCTGGCCGTCTCGTACCTTCGCTGGCGGTCCTTCTCCAGCGCCTTCATCACGATCCAGTCAAGCTCGCCGCGCACGAGGGTGCCGAGGCGACTGGGCTCGATCTGCCTCCGAGCCGCCACGCTCGCGAGCGTCTCCGCGTTGTTGCTCAGACGCGTACTGGGCTTTGGCGGCTCGACCTCGCGGATGATCCGCTGGATCTCCGCATACGCCGCGGAGCGGAGTTCCTTGCTCGCGAAGGGAGTGGTACCCGTGAGCAGTTCGTACAGCAGCACGCCCAGCGAGTAGACATCGGTGCGTGTGTCGATGTCGAGCGAGCCCTCGGCCTGCTCGGGGCTCATGTACTCGGGCGTGCCGATGAGATGGCGGTGCTCGGTGAAGAGCGTCTTCTCGGTCAGTTTGCTCGCCGTCGCCTTGGCGATGCCGAAGTCGATCACCTTGGTGTGGGGCTTGCCGTCCTGCGTGCTCACGAGGATGTTCGATGGCTTGATGTCGCGGTGAATGATCCCCTTGGTGTGCGCGTGCTGCACGGCATTGCAGACCTGCGAGAACAACTCCAGCCGGTCCGCGATGTTCAGGTTGTTCTTGTCGGCGTACTCGACGATCGGATCGCCCTTGACCAGTTCCATCACGAAAAAAGGTCGCCCCGTCTCCGTCGCCCCTGCATCCAGCACCCGCGCGATGTTGGGATGATCCATCATCGCCAGCGCTTGCCGCTCCTGCTCGAACCTCGCGACCACCTGCCGCGTGTCCATCCCGAGTTTGATGATCTTGAGCGCGACCTTGCGTGAAACCGGTTTTTCCTGCTCGGCCATGAACACCGAGCCGAAGCCGCCCTCGCCGATGAGTTGCAGCAGCTTGTACGGACCGATCCGGGCGCCCGGACCCTCGCGGATGGGCGCGGCGAGAGTGACGGACGCCGAAGAGTCAGCGGTGGGCGTCGCTTCGATGAGGGAGCCCGCCGTGGGCGATGCCATGAACCTCGCCGCGTCCTCGTGCGCACGAAGCAGCGCCTCGACCTCGGCCCGTAACGCCGCGTCGTCGCCGCACGCGCCGGCGAGATACGCCGCGCGCTGCGCCCCGTCGATACCAACTACCTGCTCAAAGATCTCTTGCAGCTTCCCGGCCATGATGTCATTCCTTCATGCCTGCCCCTGCAAGCGTTGAAACAGCCACGCCCGCGCAAAAGCCCAGCGTCGATCGACCGTGCTTATCGAGAGCCCAAGCACCTGGGCTGTCTGCTCGACGCTCAGACCCGCGAAGAATCGCAGCCGCACGATCGCCGCACCATCGGGCGACTCTGCGTCCAAGCGACGGACCAGATCATCGAACCTCACGATTTCCTCGGGCTCTTTCTGCGACAACGCGGCGACATCCTCGAAGTCGCTCACGGACTGTCGCCTCACGGCCTCGCCTCCCGGGCCCCCACCTCCCCGCTTGAGCCGCATCCGTCCCTTGGCATGATCAAGGAGGATCTGCCGCATCGCTTCCGCCGCGGCAGCGTAAAAGTGCCCTCGCCCCTCCCAGGGCACCTGGCGCGGTCCCGACAACTTGATGTACGCCTCGTGCACGATCGCCGTCGCCGAGAGCGTGTGCCCTGCTCGCTCGCTCGCCAGGCCCAGTTGGGCTGCACTGCGCAGCTGGGCATAGACAAGCGGCAACAGGCGATCGGCTGCTGACTTGTCTCCGTTCGCTGCCGCAACCATGAGGATCGTCGCGTCCTCAGGCGTGTCGACAGGCGGCGGAGAGTGTGGGCGATCTGCCGATAAGGGTTCGTTCGAGGACATCACCCCGATCCTAATCGTGTCCGGACAGGGAAGAAGCGACGATCCGCAGCAGACACATGTGACCATGCGACAACACCGCGACCCCGGCCGGGCGTGCCGAGGTCGCGGCGAGTGCTGCGAGCGTGTTCGTCCGATCTCGATCATCGAAGGCGGCGCCTTCGGGCTGCGATCAGGCCTCCGACACCCAGCAATGCCGTTGCACCCGGCGCTGGGATCGTGACGACCCAGCCGCGAGGCTCGCCGTTGAACAGTCCCTCACCGACGATGGTGGTCCCGTCGGCGGAGATGTCTCGCGTGTAGTCGAGCTCCCAGCCGGTGAGGTCGATGCCGAGCGTCGGGAGATAGGTGTTGAGGTCGACTGTGCCGAGTGTCTGCGACCAGAGCGTGGCCGTCGCATTCAAGCCGAAGAAGCTGTAGCCACCAACGAGCGATCCATCGTCACTCAACGTGTAGGCGATGGCATTGGTAGCGCCGGGGAGCATGCCGATGCTCTGGGCGATGCCGCTGGTCCAGATGACGGCGCTCGTGCCGCTGAAGCCAGCGACGACGGTCCCGTCGGCGCTCACGCCCCACGCGCTCGATGCGCCATCACCGGGTGAGAGCAGGCCGAGACTCTGCATGCCGCCGGCCTGGGTCCAAACGAAGGCGCGGTCGCCCCCCGGCGTGCCCGCGATGCCGATGATCGTGCTCCCGTCGCGGCTGACCTTGCGTCCCTCAGAGCTTGTCCCGCCGGGCAGCGTGCCGATGGACTGCATGCCGCCCGCGCTGGTCCAGCGAAACGCGGTCGTGTTGAAGTCCACGTCGAACGAGTATCCGGTCACGGTGTTGCCGTCGCCGCTGACGCCAGAACCAACGGAGGCCACGCCGCCGGAAGGCAGACCCAGGTCTTGAAAGCCGCCACCGGAAGTCCAGCGATGGGCTCTGACCGTCTCTTCCGGAGAGTCGAAGAACACACTGCCGACGATCACCGACCCGTCGGAGCTGATGTCCTCTGCCGAGGTCGCAAAGGCACCCGGGAGCAAGCCGAGACCGACAAGCCCGGACGACGTCCAGCGATAGGCACTCGCCATGTCAACGTTGGCAGCGACCACGGAGCCGTTGGCATTCACGGCGTTCGCACTGGAGAGAGAACTTCCCGGCGGCAAGCCGATGCTCGAGATCGACTGGGCGAAGGCGCACGTCGCTGTCGCCATCACTCCGGCAGCCGCCGCAAGGAAGGCGCCGTGAGTCAAACGACTGAAACACACCGGCGAAACGCCTGCTCGAATACGCATGACACTGCTCCACTCTGAAGAACGAATCCAACCCCGCTCAGACCAGACGATGGCTGCGCGAGCCCGATCTCCGACCACCAAGCGACGCCGCAGCCCGCAGGCCCTCACGATTTCGGAAGATTTCCGATCCATGGAGCCCGGCCCCTCAGACAAGGGCGGCAGAGTGCATGCCCAAGGGCTCCGTCGAGGGGCTCACCAAGACCAGGGCGACAACGGCCACAGGCCGCTGGCCAGCGGCGTTTGGTGAGCCCCCCATCGGGTGCAAGGGCGTGTTTGAACTGAGCGCACGTGCAGATGGCCTCAACCCTTCGGGCGCTCTGTCAACTTTGAAATGAAGGCATCAGCTCCCAACTCAGCATTTGGGCGCTTGAGTCCGTCTCTCGAAATCCCGTCCGTCGCAGAACGCCGATAGAGCTGGGGTTTGTTGGCAGACACTCCGCACGGATGCGTGTCACGCGTTTGTGCTGAAAGGCCCAGACGCAGAGTGCCGACACTGCTTCTGAGGCATACCCGCGTGCGCGATGGGAGATCGCCACTCCGTAGCCGATCTCGACTACGCCATCGCTGTCAGGAAGCCCCTTGAATCCGACTTCGCCGATCACCAGCGGAACGCCCGAACGAGCGTGCTCACCCGGGAGGACGAGAAGCCGAGTCCACTCCTCCAGCGCCGGGCTCTCTCCAACCATCGCTGCGATGAACGGAAGTGCGTCGTTGAGGTCCGGGTTTGGCCAATCGTCGGCAACCGCGAACCCCGATTGACTGCGGAACTTTGCCGGGCCCTCGACCGCGGCGAGCATGAGCTTGTACGTGAACGGCTCAAGAAAGAGCCGCGAAGTCTTGATCGTGTTCATGATGCTTCCTGAACAGAGAATGCGATACCCTGGCGACAACCGCCGCCACAACGTGAGCAAGCACTCAATCTGTTCCGCAACGAGCAGCCCTAGACGCTGTCAGAGTAAGGGGTCAAAGTGGGCATCATGAAGCCTGCGCACCCCAAAAACCACAAACGTCCGTGATTCAGTCACGGACGTTCGCAGTTGAATCGGGGTGACAGTACACCAATAGAACTTTTCTTGGAGGGCGTTAGGGCCTGGGAGCCCGGCAACCGCCGTTTGCTGGCCTCGGAAGAGACTGGATGGGCACCTTGACCCCTTTGACCCGTACACTCCCCGCTCATGCACCCCGCCGCCATCGGACCATTCAAGATTGAACGTGAACTCGGCCGCGGCGGCATGGGCGTGGTGTACCTCGCCACCGACACCAGGCTCGACCGCCAGGTCGCCATCAAGGCCCTGCCCGCCGACCTCGCCGCGGACCCCGATCGCCTCGCACGCTTCCAGCGCGAAGCCAAAGTCCTCGCATCGCTCAACCACCCAAACGTCGGCGGCATTCACGGACTCGAACAGGCCGACGACCACCAGTATCTAGTCTTGGAGTACATCGAAGGCGAGACGCTCGCGGATCGTCTGGCCGCAGGACCGATCCCGGTCGCCGATGCGCTGGCGCTTGCCAAGCAGATCGCCGAGGCCCTCGAAGCGGCGCACGAGAGGGGCATCATCCACCGCGACCTCAAGCCCGGCAATGTGATGATCACCACTGAGGACGCTGTGAAGGTGCTGGACTTCGGGCTTGCACGCACCGCCGACGGCTCACCGTCGTCGACCGCGAATGCTGCGGCGAGGGCTGACTCTCCGACCGTCACCTCGCCCGCAAGATTCGCGCACAGCCCGACGATCCCCGGCGTGATCATGGGCACCGCCGGGTACATGTCCCCCGAGCAGGCCCGCGGCAAGCCCGTTGACAAGCGGTCGGACATCTTCGCGTTTGGATGCGTGCTGTACGAGATGCTCACCGGCGCTCAGCCCTTCCGCGGCGAGACCGTCGCCGACGCCATCGGCGCCACGCTCCACAAGGAATCGGACCTCAACTTGCTCCCGCCCAGCACGCCGCGGCGCGTGCGTGACTTGCTGACGAGTTGTCTCGCGAAGGACCGCAAGCAGCGCCTGCACGACATCGGCGATGCACGGCTTGAACTCGAGCGGGCGATCACAGGAAACGAATCAGGCATCGTTGATCCGGGTGTGCGGCAAACGCGCAGGCTGATGCCAACACTCCTGATCGGTCTGATCGGCGGACTGGCGATGCTCGCGCTCGGCGCCGGGCTCTGGCGTGCGTTTGGACCGCCACCCAGCATCACCGCTGAGCCACTCTGTGTCGCCATCAACATGCCGCCCGAGATCGCTGTTTCGGGCGGGACTCTTACCGGCGACGCGCGCACGCTCGTGATCACTGGGCGGCCTAGAAAGGCTGGCCCGGAAGGCCAAGCCGCGCCCCGGCTCTACGTTCGCCCGATGGAACGATACGAGTTTCAACCGCTCGCCGGAACGGAAGGCGCTCTCTGGGGGGTCACCACCCGAGACGGACGAGGTGTGCTCTTCGTGGCGAGCTCCACGCAGTCGCCCGAGGGCATGCGCCTCGCCGCCGTGCCGCTCGACGGTTCGGCGCCTGCAATGACCGTTGCAGAACTGCCGACGGGCACGCAAGGATTCGCGCAACTCTCAAACGGCGACATTCTGTTCTCAGACGGCCCGGCTTCGTTCGCGCGACTCTCCAAGACAGGCACTCGAGCCGCGTCGATCACCATGGATGCGGGGCGTCCCAACGTGGCGTCCATTGGACTGTTGGGCAGCGAGATGCCGGACGGGCGGCATCTCCTGGTGAGTGTCGTGACCTACGGGTCACGAGGCTTTCTCACGAGTCTGGGGGCGCTGGAGATCGCGTCGGGGCGTGTGAAAGTCCTGGTCGAAGATGCTGGGCCGGGCGGCTATTTCCGATCCGGTCACATCGTCTTCTCTCGCGCCGACGCCATTCTCGCGGCACCGTTCGACCCGGTCGCGGTGGAGTTGCGCGGCCCGCCGGTGGCGGTCTGGGGTGGGCTCTCGTCTGATATGCCCATCAATCCCGGAGGCTTCCAACTCACCTCCGGCACGCTCTTGTACAAGGCCCCGCCGCCCGGCGGATGGAACTATGGCGTCAGCGTCTTGAACGCGGACGGGAAGCTGCAGCCGTGGCTTGGCGAACTCAAGTGGCTGATCTATATGTGGCCTTCGCCCGATGGTCGGCGAGTGTTGATGACGACGGCCAACACCCGAAACCTCTACTCGCTGCAGGTCTCGCCCGTCGATCAGCCAGATCTTTTGAAACTCACCGCCGAGCCGAACGCGGATTGCGATGGCCCGACGTGGTCGCCCGATGGCAAGCAGATCGCCTATGCGCGGATAGGGAAGGACGACGCCGACGGCATCTACGTCATGAGTGCCGACTCGGGGACGCCGCGTCGGGTCTATAAGCCAGCCAAATCGGATCAGTTCTTCTTTCCCAGTGCGTGGCTCCCAGGCAACGCCGGGCTGCTGATCACACACATAGAGCAGGGCGGTACCAAGCCGAAGATCATGCGGCTGCCGCTGGGCGATAAAGAGGCGACCGCCTCGGATCTGGTTCCGTTTCTTCCGTCGGAGTTCAATCGCTTCTACGCGTTGCTCTCCAGCACTGGGCGAGCCGTGGCGTTTGCGAGTGACGAATCCGGCAAGAATCAGGTCTGGATCGCGGAACTACGACCCAATGGAGAGACCGGCAGGCCGATCATGGCAAAGACTCGCGGGATCCGGGATGCGGGAGGTCGAGGCTACGCATGGGCACTGGATGGAAAGTCGCTGTACGTGATCGATGAGCGGGATCGGCTTCAGAAGATCACGGTGACGCTTGAGCCCCAGTTGACGCTCTCCGCGCCGGTCGAAGTCGCGGACTTTGACAAGCTGCGCGTCCAGAGTTTCGCACCGATCGCCGGCGACCGGTTTCTGGTGAACTTCAAGCCTGAGATGACCAACGACATCACTTCCCTGAACGTCGTGTTCAACTGGACCGAGATCCTGAACAAGAAGGTGCCAGTGAACAGGTAGTCGGCGAATACGCACGCCCTTCACCATCCGATCTCGACCGCATGAAACGGAACATCGCAGGCAGAGCCTTTCTCATCCTGTCGAGTTCGCCCTTCGCGCGCGTGCACTGAGCAATCCCGGCAGGCCTCCTGCTTCGGGCAGGAACCGCCGCGCCCGGCCAGAATGTCTCGCCGAGATGGCAAGAGTTCAAATCCTGCCAACGATCAGCCCCAAATCGCTCGTTCTTCTCGGATTCCTTGCGACCGCTTGAACTCTCACAAGTCCCTTCCCCACAACGACAAAGCCCTTCGATGTGCTCATCGAAGGGCTTTGCTCTGCAACAAGTCGGGGTGAGAGGATTTGAACCTCCG
>DHLW01000119.1:0-595 GCA_002405485.1 Phycisphaerales bacterium UBA4658 | reverse complement strand
CGGGGCGGGCCGATTGGCCAGGCGGCCGGGTTGGCACCCTCGGGCCGGGCAGATTCCAGCGTCCCAGAACAGCGGTCGGTCCCCGCTCGGGTGAGCTGCCAACGCTTCGCGCTCGCCATGCGCCGGGCCGCACGCAGGCCGGGTTTCCGCGCGGCACGAATGTCCGACGCGTCTAACCGACCAACTACTCCGACCAACTACTTCAGCTTCTCGGTCTCGGCCGGGAACTTCACGGGGTCGATGTACACGTTGTCGGCTCGTGCACCGGGGTCAAAGTCGGGACCGACCGAATAGAAATAGCCGCGACCGCCGTCGAGCACGCCCTCGTCGGCGTCGCCGATGTCGCTGGGGTTGCTCGATGGATTGAATGGCCGAAGCGATCGTCGTGTACCGTAAGTTTGCAGTACACCACCCTGTCGGACCTGAAAGTGCTCCAGGTTTCTCTGCACGAAACCGCTGTTTTGAAAGTACCGACCAGTCCCGCCCAAAAACTTCGGATGCACGTATCGAATCGGATTTCCCCAGGGGTCCTTGATGATGAGCCCGAAATCGGCTCGAGGATTGGTATCCGGAGTGTTCACCGGAGCCGGATCAG
>DHLW01000085.1:7728-10123 GCA_002405485.1 Phycisphaerales bacterium UBA4658 | reverse complement strand
CCCCATTATGGGGGGGCTTTTGGGAAGGTCAACGAGGTAAACGGCGGGGTATACCGCACGCGTGCGGCCGCTGGTTATTCCATGGGGGTAGGTCGATCCATGTTTTTGGAGGCGTAAATGGGCAAGCGTGGCCCACGTCCAACTCCGACGAAGCTGAAGCTCCTTCGCGGCAACCCGGGTCGTCGATCCATCAACCACTCCGCATCGGAGCCGCCGGCCGATGGCATCACCATGCCGCCGCACCTCGGCCCGATCGCGGCCCAGAGGTGGGATCAACTGCTGCCGATGTTGCAGGCCGTGAAGGTGATGACGAGGGCCGATGTCGAGGCTCTCGCACGGTACTGCGACACTTACGAATGGTGGCTCGCCGTCCGCGAGAAACTGAAGCGTGAAGGGGACACCTATCCAATCCTGAACGACGGCGGGCAGGTGAAGTACGTGGCCCAGAGGCCAGAGGTGAGTATTGCCCACAAGCTCTCGCAGCAGCTGCGGCAGCTCGAGCAGGACTTCGGCCTCAACCCTTCGGCCAGGAGCGGGCTGAGCAATGGCGAGAAGCACACCCCGGAAGACGAAGTCGCCGAGTTCTTCCGCACGCACGGGGCGTGACAAGCTCACTCCGGCCGGCCAGGCCAAGTACGAGCGGGTCGTCCAGTTCTTCGAGAAGATCCTCCGGCACTCGAAGGGCCAGGTGGCCGGGCAGCCGTTCACGCTGCTGCCGTGGCAGCACATCGTGCTCCGCGAGCTCTTCGGCCGGCTGAATCCGGACGGTACGCGGCAGCATCGCGTGGGCTACATCGAACTCCCCAAGAAACAAGGTAAATCGACCACGCTCGCCGGCGTCGCCCTGTATGGATTGGTCGCGGACAACGAGCCTGGCGCTGAGATCTACGGTGCTGCGTGCGACCGCGAGCAGGCGGGCATCATCTACCGCGAGGCGGCCAGCATGGTGCGGTCGTCGCCGGCCTTGTCTCGCGTGCTTGAGGTCATCGACTCGCGGAAGACGATCGTGCACAAGGCGACCAATTCGTTTTATCGGGTGCTCTCTGCTGACGCGTTCCGGGCCGAAGGCTTGAACATCCATATGCTGCTGTTCGACGAGCTGCACGCCCAGCGAGATCGGCGACTGTGGGACGCCCTGCGGTACGGCGGTGCTGCTCGCCGGCAACCGCTCATCCTGTCGATCACGACCGCCGGCGAACTGAACCGCGAAGCTCTGTGGTGGGAGCAGCACCAGTACGCTGAGAAGTGCTTGGCGGACCCGGCCTTCGATCCATCCTTCTTCGGCTGCATCTACGCGGCGGATCGCGAAGATGACTGGAAGGATCCGAAGACGTGGTACAAGGCCAATCCGAGCCTGGGCGAAACGATCAGCGAGGAGTCGTTCCGGGCGGACTGCCGCGAGGCAGAGAACTCCGCTACCAAGCTCAACTCTTTTTTGCGTTATCGGCTCAACATCCCCACGAGCAGCGACATTCGGTGGCTGCGGCCTGACCAATGGGCGGCCTGTGGCGGCGGCCCAGATGAGCCGCTGGAAGGGCGGGACTGCTGGGCCGGGCTCGACCTGGCGAGCAACTACGACACCACAGCGTTTGTGGCGGTGTTCCCTGACGGGAACCGCTTTGACGTCGTGCCGATGCTGTGGATCCCCGAGCACAACGCCCTGGAGCGTGAGCGGAACGACCGCGTGCCGTACTCACAGTGGCATCGGGATGGATTCCTGCGATTCACCGAAGGCAAGAGCACGGACTACAAGCAGGTAAAGGCGGACATTCTGGAGTTCGCCACGAAGCACCGCGTGCGAAAGCTCGCGATCGACCGGTGGAACGCAACGCAGTTGGCGACGGAGCTATCGGACGACGGGCTGCCGGTAACGCTTTTCGGCCAGGGCTTCGCGTCGATGTCGGCTCCCGCGAAGCGTTTGGAGAGCCTCGTCATCGACGGAAAACTGCGGCACGCTGGACACCCAGTCTTATCATGGCAGGCGGGAAATGTTGCCGTCCAAACGGACCCCGCTGGCAACATCAAGCCCAGCAAGGCGAAGTCGACGGAGCGAATCGACGCCATTGTGGCCCTGACCATGGCGATTGGCGTGCATATGGGCGAGAGCATGAAGCCCGCGGAATTGCCCGAAATCTCCTTCTGGTAGACGCATGGAAGCCACCCAGCAGCAGCCCCGGATCACTTGGCTCGAAGAGCGGAGCACCCGCTGGGACGAGATGGTCGAGTGGGCCGGCGAACGCGGCGAACGCGTGACTCCCGAGCTTGCCATGAAGACCTCGGCCTACATGGCCTGCGCGCGAGTGGTGGCAGAGACGGTGGCCAGCATGCCGCTGCACCTTTACCGGCAAACCGAAGGCGACAAGGAGCGGGCAAAGGATTTGCCGCTCTATGACGT
>DHLW01000085.1:4555-7466 GCA_002405485.1 Phycisphaerales bacterium UBA4658 | reverse complement strand
GGCATGCAGATTGAGCAGGAAGCGGACAAGACGCTTACGTACCTCTACCGCGACCCGAAGACCGGCCGCCAGGTCGTCTACCGTGACGACCAGATCATGCACGTCCGGTGGCTGTCGTTTGACGGCATCAACGGTGCCGTGCCGGTTGAGATCGGCAAGGATGCGATTTCGCTTGCCCGGTCGCTGGAGCAGTACGCCGCGACGTTCTACCGGAACAATGCTCAGCCGGGGCTCGTCCTGCACACCGACCAGGCGTTGCCGCGTGAAGTCCGCGAGCAGCTGCGCGAGCAGTGGGAGGCCGCGCACCGCGGCGCGTCCAGGGCTGGGAAAACCGCGATCCTTAGCAACGGGCTGAAGGCCGACACCGTCAGTGCGACCAACCAAGAGAGCCAGCTAGCGGAACTCTGGATGCAGTCGTTGCTCGCCGTCTGCCGCATCTGGCGGATGCCGCCGCACATGGTGCAGGAACTGGGCCGGGCAACGTGGGGCAACCTCGCGAGCGAGATGGTGAGCTTTGAGAAGTTCACGATTCAGCCGTGGCTGCGTCGCATCGAAGGTGCCATCGACCGCGATCTGCTGCCGGCTCTCGGGCCGGATTATTACGCCGAGTTTCTCGTGGAAGGGCTTCTGCGGTCGGACATCACGACCCGATTCCAAGCGTACGAAATCGCGATTCGGAATCGCTGGATGACGCCCGACGAGGTGCGGCAGAAGGAGAACCTGCCGCCGCTTCCACAACCACAGCAGCAGGCCCAGCCCGAGCCGCAACCGGAGCCGCCTGCGGCAGAGCCGGCCCCGCCGTTCTCTGAGGTGCCTTCCGATGGCGGTTGATCTCACACCGACCGAAGGCATGGCGTCCGCCGCTCGCCGCGGACTGGAGCTGCACGACCAGGGTCTCAGCGGCGATGGGCTGAAGCCCGAGACGGTCGCCCGTGCAGGCCGCCTCTCGCGTCGCGAGGAGATGAACGAGGACTGGGTGCGGGAGATGAATGCGTGGTTCGCTCGGCACGAGTCGAGCAAAAGCCCCGGATGGAACGAGCCGCCCGATTACAGCCCTGCATACGTCGCGTGGCTGTTGTGGGGTGGCGACGCTGGGCAGTCGTTTTCGGCACGCAAGGTAGAGGAACTGGACCGCCAGAATCAAAGGAGTGCCCGCATGGATGCCGTGATTGAACGCCGCCACATCGCACTGGAGGACGAGCCAGAGGGCCTGGTGCTGGAGAAGCGAGCCGACGGCCGCCCTGTGATCCAGGGCTACGCCGTGAAGTGGGGCAGCCTGTCGGTCGACATGGGCGGATTTCGGGAGCGGGTTGAGCGTGGAGCGTTCGACAAGGTGCTGAGTCGTTCCTACAAGAAAGCCGATCCAATCGCTCTGTTCAACCATGACGGCAACATCGTGCTGGGCCGCATGTCAAGCGGCACGCTTGAGGTGACTGCGGACGACAAGGGGCTGGCGTACCGGATTTACCCGCCGGCCTCGCGCGGCGACATCGTCGAGCTGATCGAACGCGGAGACGTCCGCGGGGCATCCTTCGCGTTCACCGTCGAGCCGAAGGGCGAGTCGTGGGAGCCTGGCGACGGCAAGCCAACCCGGAGCATCCGCGAGGCGTCGGGGTTGTATGACATTTCCGTAGTAACGAACCCAGCGTACCCAGCTTCGACCACGAGCGTTGCCCGTCGAAGCTTGGAGGAGTGGCTAGCATCACAGGAAGCCCCGGCGGCAGAGCCGGAGCCTGCTGCGGTGCAGCGTGGTTTGCTGCCGGCAGCGGCAGCGTCCATGCGGCTTAGAGCCGCCATCCTTCGGAGCCGAACGTGCTGAACGCAGGAAGCACCTGCCCGAAATGCAACAAGGGGCGGATGCGTACCCGCTCCAGTTGCCAAGCCGGCGAGCACAAACAGGTGCGGTATCTCGAATGCTGCGAATGCGGCAATCGGGCCAAGACGATCGTGCCGGCTGACAGCGTCTTCAGGCGGTCGTTTGTACCGTACAAACAAGATCGCTGATCGCGGCCCAGGCGGCCCGTACGTTGAGCGGAGACACGACGTCACCGTTCACCCATTACGGAGCGCCACGGATGGCCACCAACATTTCCAAGCTTCAGGATCGTGCTTCCGCCCTCGCCGGGCTGCTCGAAGAGAACGCCAAGGTCGAAGAGCGGACCGCCGACGTGGAGGCCCGCCAGGCGGAACTCGTCGCCGAGGCCGACAAGGTCCAAGCCGACCTCGCCCGCGAAACCGCGATCGCCAACAAGATCGCGGCCCTCCGCGGTGCCGTGTCCGCTGCCGCTGCCCCGGTCGAGGTGGCCGAGGCCCCCAAGCCTGTCGCGGTCGCCCGCGAGCCGAAGCGATACCACAAGCTCCGCGGCTTCGAGTCGTCCAGCGACGCCGAGGCGTGCGGACGCTGGATTCGCGGGTTTGTGCTCGGCCGGTCGGAAGACCGGGCGTGGTACGAAAAGAACGTGGAGCAGCGTGCCCTGTCGAGCAACGACAACAGCAAGGGCGGCGTGTTCATCCCCGAGACGTTTGCGTCGACCGTCATCCGCCTGGTCGATGAATACTCGGCCATTCCGCAGCAGGCGAACGTCATCCCGATGACCGGCCCGACGCTCTATGTTCCGCGTCGCACTGGCGGGAACACGGCGTACTTCGTTGCGGAAAACTCCGAGACGACCAACAGCGACATGACGACCGACAACGTGATGTTGTCGGCGAAGGATGTACGGGTCGGCAGCCGGGTTCCGAACTCGCTCATCGACGACTCTGCGATTGACCTTGCGTCGATGGTCGCGCAGGAATTCGCGCTCGCAATCAGCAAGAAAATTGATGATGCCGGTTTTGCGGGGGACGGGACCAGCACGCACGGCGGCATCCGCGGCATCCAGTGGAAGTTCGAGAACGAGACGCTGACCGC
>DHLW01000085.1:0-4344 GCA_002405485.1 Phycisphaerales bacterium UBA4658 | reverse complement strand
CTTCCTCACGGCGGTGAGCAAGCTTCCAAGCTACGCTCGCAACCGTGCCAACTGGTACGTCACTCCGCAGATGTACGCCCTGTCGATGCAGTCGCTGGCCCTCAGCTCGCCCGGCTCCGCTGCCGAGCTGATGAACGGCGTGAACATCCCGCGGTTCTGTGGCTACCCGGTGCTGTTCAACAACAGCATGCGGACCTCGGCTTCGACCGACCAGGTGGTGGCGCTCTTCGGCGACCTGTCGCTGTCGACCCACTACGGGCTGCGTCGGAACGTCGCGATCCGTGCCAGCACGGACCGCTACATCGAGTTTGACCAGACCTACTTCCAGGCCACCTGCGCGTTCGACATCGTCACCAGCGACGTCGGCGACGCATCGACGGCTGGCCCGGTTGTCGCCCTCATCCTCTAAGCCCTGACCCACTAACGGAGAATCCAAACCATGGACATGGTCCAAGCCACCAAGTCGGTCGTGTCTTCGCTGACGGCGACTTCCGCGCAGACCGCCTCAAGCACCATCGACGTCGTCGGCTTCGATGCCATCAGCGTCGACGTGCTCTACCGGCCGACCGCGGCTGGTGCCCCGTCGGTGCTCCGCCTGATGGGCAGCAACGACCAGACCACGTTCTCCACGATCTCCGGGCTCGTTGCGGGCACGGACTACACGGTGGCGACCGCTGGCACGACCAACGGCCTTGTGTACCGGTTCGACGCTTCGCTGAAGCACGTCGGTCGGTACGTCCGGGTTGAGGTCACGCCGAACTCGGCGGTTGGTGCCACGGCTGCCACGGTCGTCGTGGCGGCCCGGCTGCACCAGGCCGAGAAGGGCCCGGTGTCCGCGTCTGACAAGGGCGTGGGGCAGGCGGTCGTTCGCGTCGGTTGATGGTTGATGGTTCGACAACTCATAACCACATGAGGTTGCCGTGGGCGCGGCATCAGCTGTGGCGGGCGTAAAGCCTGCTTTACTCCAGACCGACGCCGGTCCGGTCCGCGTATCGTGCGCCATGAGCGTGCCGCGGCTCGGCTGGCAGGATCACATGTTCTGCTGGGCTCGTGGGCTCCTGCCCTACGGCATCGCTCCGGTGCGGCTGGAGGGTGCGTTCTGGGGCCAATGCCTCGAACGTGTCCTCACCGACATGGTCGAGCAGGACGACGACCCCAAGGCCCCGCCGCTGTGGATCCTGACGCTCGACTATGACAGCGTCTGGGAGCACGATGCGGTTCCGCGTCTGCTCACCTACGCGGTCGCTAGCGGGTTTGACGTGGTCGCTGCCGTCCAGATGAAGCGGAAAGACGATCAGCCGCTTTTTACGATGCGAGCCCCGGACGGCGAGCCCGCTAAGGAAGTGCGTCGGGATCACTTCATCTACAACAACGTGGTTGAGGTGAATACCGCCCACTTCGGGCTGACGCTCATTCGAGCGGATGCCCTCAAGAAGCTGCCGCATCCGTGGTTCCTCGGGACGCCGAACGAAGAAGGCAAGTGGGGCGACGGGCGAACCGACGACGACATTCACTTTTGGAAGGTCGCGAAGGAAGCTGGGCTGAAGCTGGGCACCTGTCCGCGGGTCGTGCTCGGCCATGCGGAAGTCTGGATCAAGTGGCCCAACCGCAGCATGCAGGCGCTGCTGCAGCATCCTGCCGACTTTTGGGATCGCGGCGGAACACCACCGGATGAGGTTTGGAAATGAGTACCCTTGAACTCGTCAGCGTTCGGTTCGTGCGTCCGTACCAGGCTTACCGCACCGGGCAGGTTGTCCAGGTGACGGGCGGTGTGGCCAGGTCGCTGGAACTGCAGGCGTATGCCGTCAGGCAGCAGGAACCGCAGCTGGCGTTCGCGACGGCCCCAGAGCCGGCCGCGATGGAACGTGCGGAAGCCCCTGTAGCCAAGAAGCGACGGCGGAAGAATGCGTAGCTATCGCAGCCTAATCGTCAGCACCGCTCCGGTCGCCGCGGATCGCCCGGTGACAGTCGCCGAAGCGAAGGAGCACCTGCGGGTCGTCGACTACACCGATGACGATACGTACATCGGAACGCTTATCGACGCTGCGACGCGGTGGTGCGAGGACTACTGCGAGCGGACGTTCCAAGACTGTGCGTACACGGTGGCGTTCGACGATTTCTACAAGTTGCGAATCGAGCTACCGCGCCCGCCGGTTCGGCTGAACAGTAGTGCGGCGAGCGCCACCGTCACCATTTCGTACGTCGACACCGGCGGCACGACGCAGACGCTCGTATGGGCTCAGAGCGGCACCCAGCAGTTCCGGCTCGACAAGGACCACACGCCGGGGCTTGTGTACCCGCTGTACCTCCAGACGTGGCCCTCGGCCCGGCTTGACGACAAGGCGGTGCAGATCACCTACCTAGCCGGTTACGGGTCGGTGGCGAGCGTGCCGGTCGCCGCCAAGCATGCCATCAAGATGCTTGTTGGCCACTGGTATGCCCAGCGAGAACCGGTCGTGGTCGGCACCAGTGCGGCAGACGTGCCGCTGTCCGTGGCGGCGTTGCTTGAGCCGCTGAAGTGGAAACAGTACGCGTGAGGCTGCGATGCTGCGTGCCGGCGTACTCGACAAGACCGCTGTGATTCAGACGCCCGCCGACAGCGTCAACGACTTGGGCGAGCCGGTGCTGACGTATAGCACGTTCAAGACCAGGCGGATTGCCCTGTTGCCGATGAGCGGCAACGAGCAAATCAACGCCATGGCTACCCAAGGCACGGTCATGCACCGGATCCGTCTGCGGTACACGGCTGGGCTGAAGCCGAAAATGCGGCTGACGTGCGAGGGGCGCACGTTTGAGATCGTCTCAGTGCTTGAGCGTGGCCGGCGGGAAGAGCACGAGCTGCTCGCCGTGGAGGTCGTGGACTGATGGCTATGCAGCTGGGCATGACCGTAGACGGCGTGGAAGACCTGCTGCGGCGAATGTCGCAGCTGCCGCCGTCCATCCAGAAAAAGTACCTCGGGGCGGCGATCCGCAAGGCGTCTGAAGGCGAGGTCAAGGAAGTTCGCCAGCTGACCCCGCGTGGTCCGACAGGCAACTTGAAACGGTCTGTGGGATTCATGGTCGACAAGAAAAAGCGTGCTGTCACGACCACCGGCGTGCTTGGCTACCGCCGTGGCGGCGGGAGCAAATCAAAGCTGGGCTATCACGCGTGGTGGATTGAGAACGGCGTGAAAGATCGCGTGCCAAAGGGGGCACTGCTGAAGATTCCGCCGCAGGCCAGCAAGAAGTACGGATACTTTGAGACGACCGGCGGCGGCGATCTCTTCTTCCGCCGCGTCAAAGGCTTCGCCGGTAGCGGCAAGTTCCGGGCGTGGGCGGACGCGAACCTGCCGCAGATCCGCGACCGGCTCCAGAACGTGCTGGGCGAGTACGTCCAGAAAGGCATCGACGAGCTAGACCGTCGTCAGATCAGAAAGATTGGCAAATGAGCGCCACCCCGATTGACACCGCACTGGTGACCCTGCTGAAAAACGCCACGGACGTTACCGCGATTGTCAGCACCCGCATTTACGCCACGCAGGCTCCGCAGGGCGCAGCCCTGCCGTGCATCGTGTACGTCCGCGAGGACGGGCAGCGAACCGACTT
Source organism: Phycisphaerales bacterium UBA4658 (assembly GCA_002405485.1). Lineage (GTDB taxonomy): Bacteria > Planctomycetota > Phycisphaerae > Phycisphaerales > UBA1924 > UBA4658. The sequence goes on along the minus strand of DHLW01000085.1, from coordinate 759 downwards.
CATGCACATGACCGGGAGCACTGGCTACGTCCGGGCGACCTATACCGTGTCGTGCCTTTCCACGAGCTTGTCCACCTGTAGAAACCTCGCGCGAGCCGCCCGCCGGGTTTTACAATTTGCGAAAGGCTCGGCGATCCGCCTGGCTCGGGTAACTGCGGACCAAGACCTGCAGGAAGCCCCGACCAGCGGCGAGCAGTTGCCAACCTACCGCACGGATTTGTCGGTCGAACTCACGTACGTGGAAACGGTTTGAAACGCAAGGAGGCGTAAGCCATGGCAGTCGACATCGGACAGGGCACCCAGATCGTTTTCGGAAGCCTTCTCGGCGGCACTGCCGGGTTCAAGCTCACCGGCTTGTCGTGGTCCGGCGTTGAGCGTGCCGTCGCGGACGCGACCCACATGGGCACCAGCGGCGGAAAAGAATACGTCGCCAGTGAGGTGTACGACCCCGGCGAGGTTTCGGCTGAAATCCTGTTCGACCCAGCCATCAAGCCCTGGACGTCACTGACTAACGTCTCGACGACGCAGGCGGTCGAGGTTCGGTTCGCGGCCGGCGGCACCACGACGCAGCTATGGAGTGCCTACGGGTACGTCACCGGCTTTGAGGCCGGCTCGCAGATGGAAGACATGCAGACCGGCTCGGTGCCGATCAAGCTTTCCGGTTCAGATACGTGATGAGGCAAGGAGGCGCGGACGATGGCCATGACTCGCGATCAGGTCAAGGAGAAACGTGGCGTATTGCCGCGTGAGCCAATGGAC
>DHLW01000088.1 GCA_002405485.1 Phycisphaerales bacterium UBA4658 | reverse complement strand
CGGCGGCTGATCTCGACGTCGCCGCTCTTGGAGGCGATGGTGTTCGCCTCGCGCAGCATCTCCTGCGTCAAGAAGTCCAGGGTCCGCCCGATCGGCTTGAACTCCTTGCCCGAGAGCATCTGCGTGAACTGATCCAGGTGCCCGCTCAGCCGCGCGATCTCTTCAGAGATATCCACGCGCTCGGCGGCAATGGCCAGCTCGCGCACGATGTCCACCGCCTGCACCTGCAAGCCCATGTCGCGGATCATCTGCTCGATCCGCCCTTTCAGCCGCTTCTCCTGATCCAGCATCACCCCGGGCGCACGTTCGCGGATCTGCACAAGCCGCTCGGCGATGTCGTTGTGGTGGCTCAGCAGATCGTCCCGCAGATACACGCCCTCGCGGTTCCGCATCTCGATCAATCGCTCGCAGGCCACGTCCAGCAGCTTCAACAGCTCCGTCCGCGCCGCCGTCAGCCGCGCTTCCTCGTCCCCCGGCGCCTGCAGCACCCCCGGCAGCCCGAGCAGGGGCGCGATCTCGATCTGCACGCTCCCGCCCTTGACCTGCGGCAGGCGCGACAACTGCTCCATATACCGCGCCAGCGCCGACTCATTCACCGTGAACGCCGCGTCCGCCGACACGTCGGAGTGCTTCACCGTCATGAACACCGAGCCCCGATTCAGGCGGTGCCGAAGCTGCGTCTCCAGCTCCGCTTCCAGAACCTGAAAGCTCTCCGGCAGGCGGATCACCGCCTTGAAGTACTTGCTGTTCAGCGACCGCAGCTCCAGATAGAAGTGCGCCGAACCGATCGTGGCCGACGCTTCGCCATAGCCCGTCATGCTGCGAATCACGAACCACTCCTTCCGTTCACACGCCCGGACGACGCACCTCACCCGAGCAAGGGGTCAGTGTACCACGACAGATCTCAGCCGCTCTCAGCAGCTCTCGTCTGAGATCGGAAAGATGCTCTGAGATCAGTTTGCCTCGGCCCCGTTCACGGTGCCGGCGTGGGCGTCGGCGCCGGCTGAGCCGGCGGGGTTGCCGGGGGCTGCGTCGCGGGCGTCTCGGCAGGCGCGGGGCTCGACGCGGGTGCCGCTGCCGGATCCGCCGCCGGGGCCGGGTTCACCTGCACCGGGGTCGGGCTGATCTGGATCGGGCCCGCACCAAATGGCGTTTCCGGGGTCGGCGCCGCCGGGGTCGGGGTCGCGGGCGTCCCTGAGGCAGGAGTCCCAGGAGTTGAGGTCGCTCCAGCGGTCGGCTGAGCGGCGTCGGCCTTGGTCGGGGTCAGGGCAAAGTTCAGCCCGACCGCCGCCGCGATGTACACCACGAAGATCCCGATCGTGAAGATCGTCAGCGCGTCGCCGGTCTTGGCGCCGAACGCCGTCTGGCCCGAGCCCGCCGCGGAGCCGAACGCCCCGGACAGGCCGCCGCCCTGCGGCCTTTGGATCAGCACCGTCAGAATGAGGATCAGGCAGACCAGAAAAAAGCCCATGACCGACAGGCCCAGCGCCCAACCCGACATTGCCAGCAACGTGAGCATGCGACCCTCAGCCAAGACCCCGCCGCCACCCCGGTCCCACTTTGCAGCCCGGTGTTGGCACACCACGACCCGGTCGTGCCGGCAGCAAGGGGGAGGAGTGTAGGACGCCTCCGGTCAGTTCGGAGGCGCACAGTCCGCAGGCCACATTCGAGCCCACACAAGGGCCTGCCGCGCCCGGGCTTAGCGCCCCTTCGCGGCAGCGGCCCGAACAATGCCCAGAAACTCGTCGGCCTTCAGGGATGCCCCACCGATCAGCCCGCCGTCCACATCCGTTTGGGCGACCAGTTCCGCGGCGTTGGAGGCCTTCATCGACCCGCCGTACTGGATCCGCGTCGCCTGCGCGACGTGCTGGGAGTACAGCTTGGCGAGCGTCTGCCGGATCACCGCGTGTGCGCTCTGGGCGTCGGCGGGGGTCGCGGTCTTGCCTGTGCCGATTGCCCAGACCGGCTCGTACGCGATCACGATCCGAGCCATCTCGCTCTCGCTCACGCCGGCCAGCCCCGCCGTGATCTGCCGCGTGTTCACGGCGTCGGTCTCGCCCCGCTCCCGCTCCTCGAGTTTCTCACCCACGCAGAGGATGCACGTCAGCCCCGCGGCGAGGATCGCCTTGACCTTGCGATTCACGATCGCATCGGTCTCCCCGATCACGTGCCGACGCTCGGAGTGACCGGCGAGCACGATCGACACGCCGCAATCCTTGAGCATGGCCAGCGACACCTCGCCGGTGAAGGCCCCGTCGTTCTCGAAGTAGGCATCCTGAGCGCCGAGCATCACGCCCGCCCCCGCCGAGTCGATCGCAGCCCGGACATCGCGCAGATACACGAACGGCGGAAAGACGGCGACCTGGCACTTCTCGCCCAGACGCTCAGCCGCGACGAGCTTGGCGACGTCCTGCCCGAGCGCGCGACCCGACGCCGCGTTCGTGTTCATCTTCCAGTTTCCGCCGACGATCGGTGTACGCATGCATCCCTCGTGCTGAGTGCACCGTCATCGGTGCGTCCTGTTCGTCCACGCCGCCCAGGGCAGACTCTATCGCCGACCCTTCCGCTTCAGCGGCACGATGCGGCTCTTGCCCTCGCCCGCGCCGTCCGAGGCCCCGTCCGCGGGAAGCGCCCGCGGCGCCTCGGGCTTGAAGATCGACTCGGCGCCCTTGAGCGCCTGCGCGTCGGCCTCGGTCTCCGGGCGATCGGCGAGCACCAGTTGCTGGGATGCCTGGAAGATCTCCGCCCGCAGCTTGTCCTCCTCGGTCGCGAACGTCGCCTCGACCGCGCCGCGCTTGGTCATTTCGTACACCGCGCCGACGACCTGCGAATAGGTCATCCCCAGCCCCGGCCGCGGGTTCTCCGGCGTCGAGTCGTGGGCCAGAAACTGGATGAGCTCCGCAACCTCGTCGGGCGCGGTGGTCTGCGTCACCTTCCCGCGAGCGTCCATCCACCGCACGCGCGTCGGCTCGGCGGACTCGTCGGAAGTCATCATGAACCGGTCGTCCCACAGCGTCACCAGGTTCGGCTTGCTCAGCCGCAACCCCCCGAACCGAGAGCCCTCTCGTCGAGACGCCCGCGCGCCAACGCCCCCAAAGACCACCACCCGCGGCTGGCCCTGCTGCGTCACATACACCAGCGGCTCGTCGGACTGCAGCAGCTCGAGCATGAACTTCGGCTGACGCGGGTCGTTGCCCACGGGGATCGTGATCATCATCGCGTCGCCGCGCTCACGAAGCCCCTCATACGCCGAGATCCGCACGTCCAGCTCCGGCGCGTTCACAAGCTCCCGAAGCGCCAGACTCACCGTCGGGTTCGGCGGCATCTGCGCCAGCAGGTTGATCGCCTCGGTCCGCAACGACGCCGGTCCGGTCCGCGCCAGGTCCACAAGCGCCGGCACAGCCCTGGGATCCCCCAGCCCCGCGCCCGCCTGCAACGCCGCCATCCGCGGGCCAAGCTCCGGATACTCGTACATCGGGTGCAAGAACGGGAGCGCAGGTCGCCCCACCGCCTGCAGGCACCAACGCATGCTCTCGGCGAGCTCGGGCTGGGTCTTCAGCGTCTCCACATACTGCCGCGCAAACTCCTCCGGCACGCTCGGATCCACCCGCAGGTGCCGAACAAGCTGCAGAAACTCCGCCGGCCGATCGCGATAAGCCCTGGGCACGCGCAGCGCCACGCTCTGCATGCTCGCGCCCCCGCCGCTCCCGCGACCACGCGCAATCTGACCCTCATCCCCCACGCCTCGGGCAAATCGGCTGTTGATCGACGCCACGATCGACCGCGCCCGCGCGTGCGAGTCGTTGTCGAGCACCATCTCGATCAGCAGCGGATCCACCACCCGGCCGCCACCCAGGATCCGCCCGCTCGTCCTGGTCACCTCCACCTCACCCGTCGCGCTCACGCCGGGGCCGCTGAACGGATTGATGAAGATCGGCCCCCGCGCCTCGGCGATCCGACGCGTCTTGTACGATCCGAACACCGCCGCAGGACCGATCCGCAGATCCGTCGTCCACAGCGTGCCGCCCTCCAGACTCGTCACGCTGGACCCCGGCAACGCCCGCACGTACACGTCAAAGCTCTCGCCCTCCGGAGCGCCCGGCGGAATCCGAGACTCCACGATCACCACTGCCACGTTCCTGGATCGCAAGAACTGCTGCGGCGTCACCCCCTCCAGCCCCGGCATGTTCGCCCCGATCGCCCCGCGCCCGACACCCCCGCGACCCAGCTCGCGCTCCATCGTGGGGAGGGCCGCGGGGGCGGGGGGGGGGGGGGGCCCG
>DHLW01000008.1:902-12731 GCA_002405485.1 Phycisphaerales bacterium UBA4658 | reverse complement strand
CGTGGACGTGCAGGACATCTTCGCGTTCCTGAACGCCTGGTTCGCCGGCTGCCCGTGAGCCGGGGCTCGGGCCGGTCATGAACCGGTCCTTCGACATCTCATGATGCATGCTTACGAGCGGCCCCGGCACACACCGGGGCCGCCGTGCTTCCCCGAGTCAATCGGGCCGACGCGGCGTCAGCGCGCGTGGCCGCGAGCGGTCGAGCGGCGCTCCCGCCGACCGACCACGAACACGTTGTACCCGTCGGCGATCGACGCGGGGTCCTCGACCGGCGCGACGTACACGCGTCCCTCGGAATCGACGGCGTCGGGCATCCGCGGATAGACCTCCGTGGTCGCGAAGCCCGCCTCCAGCATCGCCTCTTGAAGCTCGGGCACGGACCACAGCCGCCAGTCGTAGACGAACGCGTCGATGATCGCGAGCCCCGGCGTTCCGCCGCGCCGCGAGGAGGATGGTCGCGCGTCAAAGTGCATGGCGTTCACGACCCGGCCGGAGAACGGGTCGGCCCGTCGCTGCTCCCACGAGTACACGACCTTGAGACCCCGCACGAGATGCGCAAGCGGGTGCGGCTCCAGGGGCGGCCTGGGCAGACGGAGCGTCTGGTCGATCATTCCCGTGCTGAACGCGTCCGAACCGCCGTAGAGATCGCAGACGATCATGCCGCCGGGATTCAGGCGGGCACGGGCGGATCGCAGATATCTGACGAGCGCGGCTCTGGTGTGCCACTCGCAGATCGAGAAGTTCAGCACGGCGATCGCGTCGACGCGCGACGTCTGCCTCGAGGCGTCGCCGCGGACGAGCGTCAGCCGAGCGTGCTCGCGCCCGCGCAGGCGGGCGGCCTTGAGCGCCTCGGGATCGATGTCCACGGCGATCGCCCGACCCTTCGGGTGCAACTGGCACCACGCCTCGGAGAGCGCGGCGGAGCCGCAGAAGTCCTCGCCGAGCACCGCGGCGGACGCGCCGGCCCGCCGACCGGCGTCGAGGATGGACCGGATCAGGCGCGCGTCGCGCATCGGGCTCTGGGCACAGAGCTCGTACAGGTCGTGCTTGTCGAGCGGTCGCGTGCTCACGCCATCCGCACCCAGCGGATGAGCGTGCGCCAGTCGGGCGGCTTGCCGTACATGAGCACCCCGATCCGGAAGATCTTCGCGGCGGCCCATGCGCAGATGACCGCGGTGGCGACGCCGATGGCGATGGCCACGATCACCTGCCACGTCGGGGGCGGCTCGGTGCTGGAGAGCCGGATCATCATCACGAATGGATTGATCCCCGGTACAAAGCTCATGATCACGGAGAACATGGAGTTCGGCGCCCGGCTGATCGGGAGCCAGAGCAGCCAGGGCACCATCACGATCATCATGATGGGGGTCATGAGCGTCTGGGCCTCGCGCAGTTCGCTCACCGCGCTCCCCGCCGCCGCCATCATGCTCGCGATGACGAAGAACGCGATCAGGAAGAACACGAACAGGTACACGATCAGCATCACGCTCAGCTCGTGCGCCAGACTGAAGGCGATCAGCGACACGATGCCCATGCCCGAGTACAGCGTCAGGATCAAAAGCCCGACGCACATCTGCCCCAGGATCTTGCCGACCATGAGCTGCATCGGCGAGACCGCGCTGAGCAGCACCTCCATCACGCGGCTGGATTTTTCCTCGATCGTCGTCGTCAGCAGGTACTGCCCGCCGGTCATCACGCTCATGAGCAGGAGCAGCATGAAGGCCATGGGCAGCATGACCTTCAGCCCGCCCGAGGATCTCTTGATCCCCTCCTTCGTGACCGACTTGGTATCGCTGATCGGGCTGGCAAGCAGCGCCCGCAGGTCCTCGGCGGTGAGCTTGCCCGCCGACGCGCGCGGATCGCCCGCGACGCGGGCGTCGACAATCGCCTTGTCGATTTTGCTCTCGATCCGCGACTTGACCTCCGGGTCGAGCTTGGCGGCCGTGAAGATGCCGTAGGTCGAGTACTCGCCGCGCTCGTTGCGTTCCAGCACGCCCTTGTCGATCACCGCGACAAGCATGCGCTGGGCCTTGCCGGCCTCGCTCCCGTCGCGGGCCTGCGCCACGTCGTAGCTCTTGAGCGGCTCCTTCGCCGCCGCCTCGTCGGTATCACTCGGCAGCACCTCCACGCGCACGCTCTCGAGCGCACGCACCTGGTTCTCCAGTTGCTGCTGGCCAAAGCTCATCGCCACCTTGCCCTGGCCCTGCTGAGCCGCGGGCCCGGCGAGCTGTTCCACGGCTCGCTCGGCCTTTTCCTTCAGCGCCTGCACTTCCTTGTCGATCGCCTCCTTGCTGAATCGCTGCTGGATCAGCGGACCGACCTTGCCCGTGCGATCGATGACCGCGACGGTGCCCGCGGGCGTCGGGCCCTTGAGGAGCTGCGTCGCCGCGATCGCCCCCGCCACGATCAGGATCATCACCGGCGTCAGCACGATGCCGATGATGAACCCTTTGGTGAAGACCGTCGATGTGAACTCGCGGCCCGCGACCAACAGGGTCTTAGACATGCGCCGCCTCCTCCGCGTTCATCCGCAGGTCCTCGCGCTTCACGCTGGTATCCCCGCTCCGCGTCACCAGATCGATGAACACGTCGTCCAGACTCACCTTCTTCAGCTCCACCCTGCGCATCCCCGCAACGCGCGCAATCTCCGGAATCACCTCCCGCGGCGAGCATCGCTCCTCCATCGTGAGCAGATACTCAGTCACGACCCCCTGCCGATCCTCCACCGCCTCGACGTTCCGAATGCCACGCACCGACCGCAACGCTTCGAGCGTCGCCACCCCGCTCTCGCTCCCGCCGATCTCCGCGTCCATCGGTTCCACGATGATCGTCCGCGGATCAAACTTCGCCCGGATCCCGCTCAGCGTGTCATCGAGCACCTTGACTCCTTGGTGGATCATGAACACCCGCTGGCACAACTGCTCGGCCTCGTACATCGCGTGCGTCGAGAAGACGATCGTGCACCCCCGCTTGTGCTGCTCGTCGATCAAGCCTCGCATCAGCCGACGGTTCACAGGGTCCAGCCCGGTGAACACCTCGTCCAGGATCAGCAGGTCCGGCTCGTGCACCACCGCGGCGATGAACTGCACCTTCTGCTGCATCCCCTTGGAGAGTTCCTCGCACTTCTTCTTGTGCACGTCCTTGAGCTGGTCGTGCAGCCCGACCTTGTCGATCCAGGCCATGGTCTTCTGCCGAGCCACCCCGGCGTCCACACCCTTGAGCTTGGCAACGTACGCCAAAAAGGCCCCGACCTTCATCTTTTTGTACACCCCCCGCTCCTCCGGGAGGTAGCCGATCCGGTCCTTGCTCTCAACGGCAGATGTCCGCCCCAAGACCCGGAGTTCTCCCGAGTCCGGAAAGATGATCGACATGATCATCCGAATCGTCGTGGTTTTCCCTGCACCATTGGGTCCGATAAATCCGCACAGCGACCCGGTCGGTACCGTCAGGTCGAGGTGATCGACGGCGATCTTGCTCCCGAAGGTCTTGGTAAGCCCCTGAATCTCGATAGCTTCCGGCATGAATCGCTCCGCGGGAAGAGGGGAAGTTGGCGTGCGTCTCCTGGCCGCCCCAACGACCATGAATGCGCCCAGCGCACTTGGCGATCGGGACGGATAGTACCGATTCCAAGAAGAGTCGAGGGTCTGGGCAGGGGTCTTTCTGACGCTCGATGCGGGAGTTGCAGCGGGCCTTCGGGAATTGCCCGGGCCGATCCGATAAAGTCATTTGTGCCGTTTTTTCATGGCTGATCGTGGGGAGGGGGACCGAGCGATTTGCTGGAACTTGGTGGGAATACGAGGTACTCTCAAACCCGAGATCGACATCTGTCGAACTCCGGAATGCAACTCGGCGGATCCATGCCGGGTACCATTGATCTCACCAACACCCCTTTTTCGGAGAACGTGATCATGCGCAAGTTCAGCTTTGGATTCGGTCTGGCCTGTTGCGTCGCCGCCGCTGCCATGCTCGGTGGCTGCAGCAAGAACGAGGGCTGCTGCGGCAGCTGCAAGGACAAGGCCAACGTCAAGATGGAGGCCACCGCGGCCCCGGCCGGCAAGAGCTGCGCCGACAAGGCGTCCTGCGCTGACAAGTCCTCCTGCGCCAAGTCCTGCGGTGCGAAGAAGTCCTGCGGCGCTGCCCAGAACTGAGTCGCTCAACGCGATCGGTTGATCGCGTTGGACAGTCCGACATTGACAGCCCGCCGATCACTCGGCGGGCTGTTGTCTTTTTTGGTCCTCGCCAGATCGCTTTGAATATCGTTGGGCAATGGACATCGACAAGCGCATCGCCCAGTTCCAGAACATGGCCCAGGCCGACCCCGAGAACGAGATGGCCCACTTCTCGCTCGGCAAGGCTCTGATGGACGCCGGTCGCCATGACCAGGCCGCCCAGAGCTTCGTGCGGTGCACAGAGCTTGCGCCGCAGATGAGCAAGGCGTTCCAGCTCGCGGCGGAGTGCTTTGTCAAGGTGGGACAGGTGGACATGGCCGCACAGCTCGCGACGCGCGGATACACCATCGCCGCCGAGCGCGGCGACCTGATGCCCAAGAACGCGATGGCGGACCTGCTGACGACGCTGGGGCGACCGGTGCCGCATGTTGCCGCCAAGAAGCCGGGCGCGAGCAAGGACGTGGACCTGCTCTCGAGCGGGGGCGCCCCGAAGAAGTACGACGGACCGATCCCTCCCGGCGCGTTCGTGTGCCAGCGGACCGGGCGACCGGGCACGAAGATGACCCGCCCGCCGTTCAAGGGCCCCGTGGGCGCGTGGATCCAGGAGAACATCGCCAAGGAGACCTTTGACGCCTGGATCGGTCAGGGCACGAAGGTGATCAACGAGCTTCGGCTGGATCTGTCGCGAGAGCAGGACGAGGCCGTCTACGACCAGCACATGCGCGAGTATCTGGGGATCGATGATGAGCTGCATGAGAAGCTGCTCGGCGCTCAAGCTCGAAACTGAATCGCCCGACGCACGGAACCGATCCCGGCGTGCAGGCATCTCCGGGGGCGGCTTGGCGGAGTCTCCGCATCGTTCACTCGGACTCGAGCACCATGAATCAGTACCACATGTGGTTCAACCTTCGCGACACGCGCCCGCCCGCGGACGTCGAGTTTGCCAAGGCCGTCGACGCGTATCTCGGGCATCTCAAGGCCCAGGGCAAGGTTGAGTCGTGGCGGCTGTCTCGCCGCAAGTTCGGCTTCGGGCCAGCAGCCCTCGGCGAGTTCCATTGCGTCGTGGAGTTTCACGATCTGGCGCAGTTCGACGCGGCGTTCGGCGTGGTCGCCACCCGCGCAGGCGAGGTCGAGCGGTTGCACATCCCGGTGTATGCCGCCGTGACGGACTTCACCTCCGCGCTGTATCGCGACTTTCCCGACCCGGAGCGTGGGCCTCGGGGCGCCTGACCATCAGGTAGAGCGCGCGGGAACAGCGAGCGGGCCTGATGTGCGCGTCAGGGTCCCGCCCGCTTTCCCAACATCGATTCCCCCATCGCCAACGCTGGGATGGAGACCCCGTTCTCGACGGGCGGTCGCGCGATCAGGCCACCACCGCCGCACACGCGGCGAAGGCGACCGGAACGTCGCCGACGATCGTGGGCGAGGCGGAGTCGAACGTGCCGACTTCGAATCGCAGCCGATGGTCGCGTGCGTAGCGGACGGCCTTGTGCTGGACGATCCCGCCGTCGAGGGTGAGCGCGTGGGTCCAGGAGATGGTCTCAAAGCGTCTGGGCGGATCTCCGGAGTCGCTCGTCTGGGCGGGGTCCCACTCGAAGAGCCCGGTGACGTCCTTGATGAGCCGGCACTTGGCGGCACCCAGCCGATCGGCGACGAAGATCGCGCTGAGATCCGACCCGCCGCGTCCGAGCAGGACAAGACGACCCCGATCGTCGAGGCCGACGAAGCCGGGCACGACCAGCGCGTGAGAGCCCTCGAGCAGACGGCGTGCCTTGGCGGCGTCGAGGGCGACGGGGTGCGCGTCCAGAGGGTCTCCGGCGTCGGCTTCGGCACGGAGATCGATCGTCCACGGCGGGGCGACGCGAGCGGGGATTCCCGATCGCCGGAGGGCCAAGCCCAGCAGAGCCGCAGACTCAAGCTCGCCGGTGGCGGTGAGCAGCGCTCGGCTCTCGGGTTCGGGCTCTGCGCCGAAGGCCTTGGCCCGCCGGATGAGGGTGTCGGTGACACCCTCGAAGGCGGAGACGACGCAGGCGACGTCCCACCCGCGATCGATCCAGCGTTCGACCTCGGCGCTGGCCCGGACGAGGTCGTCCTCGCCGCGAAGCACGGATCCGCCGAACTTCAGGACAATCAGCGGGCGACCCATGCGGCACCTCCCTTGATGGCGGCGGCGTTGCTTCCGGTTGCGGTCTGGACCTCGGCATGGGCGATCGCGATGGCGCGGGTGACGTCTGCGAGGATCTCGTCCGGTTCTTCAAGTCCGATCGAGAGACGGATGAGTCCGTCGGTGATGCCAGCGGCCCGGCGCTGCTCGGGCGGGACGTCGGCGTGCGTCATGGTGACGGGGTGCGTGAGGAGCGATTCGACGCTGCCGACGTGCTCAACGAGCGCACAGAGCTGGGTGTTCTCGAGCACGAGCTTGCCCGCCGACGCACCGCCGACGACCTCGAAGCTGATGACCGCGCCATGCAGACCCTCCAGGTGCTGCCGGGCGGCGAGGTCGGCCTGCGGGAAGCCGGCCAGCCCGGGGAAGTTCACGACCTGCACGAAAGGGTTTCTGGCCAGCCCCTCGGCGACGGCCTGGGCGATCCGCGACTGCTCGCGGATGCGGAGCGGGAGCGTCTTGAGCCCGCGCGTGGTCAGCCAGGCGTTGAACGGGGCCTGGATTCCGCCGGTGCACTTGCGGATCCAGCGGATGCGGTCCAGGAGCGCGACGTCGGTTGTGACGATCGCCCCGCCGCAGGACGTGGAGTGCCCCTCGATGAGCTTGGTCGTGGAGTAGACGCTGATGTCGGCGCCGAGATCGATGGGGCGCTGCAGCACGGCGGTGAGGAAGGTGTTGTCGACGGCGAGCTTGGCGTTGCCACCACTGGCTTCGCGGGTGACGCGGGCGATCGCCGAGATGTCCGTGAGCTTGAGCGTCGGGTTGGCCGGAGTCTCAATGAAGACGAGCTTGGTCCGAGGCGTGATGGCGCGACGGACGTTCTCCGGATCGGAGGTGTCGACGAAGGTCGAGGAGATGCCCAGCTCGCTGAGCACCTGTCGGAACAGGCGCGTGGTTCCGCCATAAATCGCCTCACCCACGACGGCGTGGTCGCCGGCGCGGAGCAAGGCCAGGAACAGGGCGGTCTCCGCGCCAAGGCCTGTGCCGAAGGCGACCGCCGGCGGCGCGTCCTCGAGAGCGCCGAGCACCTCTTCCAGCTCGTCGACGCTGGGGTTGCTCACGCGCGAATAGCTGTGCACGCCGGTCTGACCGATGTGCGACTGGTGGAAGGTGGTCGTCTGCGCGAGAGCGCCGACGAGAGGCCCTCGGCGTTCGGATCGATCCTGGCCTCGGCCGTGCAGGGCACGGGCGGCGAGCGACGATCGGCGAGCGGACGGACTCTGCGATGAACGTTGTGCGGACCCAGACATGCCGTGAACTCCTCACGGCATCAAGCTCGGGGGCCAGGTGCGGGGAGACGCCAACATGGCGTCGTTTTTTGCCGGAATCCCGGCCGCATCGGTGCCCCGCGTGGGCTCCTCGGCACCGCGACCAGATCGATTCTGGCTCGGTTGCCGTCCGGGCGAGCAAAGCTCCCCGGCACTCTTGATGCTGGATGGAGTTTACCGCGTGATCACCGGCTGTCAAGCCGACGGTGCGGAGACTCAGCGCATGATCCCTCCAAGGCGGGCGGCGGCAAAGAGCAACAGGAAGACCATGGCGACGCGCACGTATCGCACAGGCAGGCGATGTGTGAGCCAGGCACCGATGGTGCCGCCGATGACGGCGGTGGGCGCGAGGATGGCGGCGAACATGAGCGCTTCCTGCCAGCGTTCGCCGTGCACGTGCAGCGTGGCGAGCTTGGCCGAGGCACCGATGATCGCGGTGACACAGATGACCGCGCTGCTGGTGGCGATGGACTGCTTGAGTCTGAGACCACAGAGGATCTGCAGAGCGGGCACCTGGAGCACCCCGCCGCCGAGTCCGAGCATGCCCCCGACGAAGCCCGTTGCGCCGCCGGAGACGGCGAGTCTTGGGATGCTCGTGTACTCCGGCAGGTCGACTTTGGGTCTGGGCTTGATGATCCGAAAGAGGTTGTAGAGGCAGTATCCAAGCAGGAAGACGGCCAGCCCGACGCGAAGACTGGTGCCGTCGAGCAGATTGCTGGAGGCGACGCCGACAAGCATGAGCAGCGCGGTGGAGATGAGGAGCGTGGGGAGCAGATCGACCCGCACCAGCCCGTTGCGATGGTGCCGAAGGGCCGCCGGGAGGGAGACGGCGAAGTTCACGGCCATGGCGGCGGCCATGTAGAGATGATGGGTGCTGGAGCGGGGCTCACCGATGAAAAAATGTAAACCCGGAAGAATGATCATGGAGCCGCCGACACCGGCAAGGCCCCCGAGGGTGCCGGCAACGAGCCCGATGCCCATGACCTCCAGGATCTGTAAGGTTGTAGGTGTCATGTGGTTGCGCTCCGGCCCACGGGGTTCATGCAGAGCAGATCGGATGCCGGCGGGGGCTCAGCGTTGAAGTTCTCGGACGGTGGTTTGGTCGATGCACCCCCCTCTTTTTGGCGGTGCGTTCGTCTCAACCGGTACAGTCCAAACCCCGATGGCACGGGTGGCCCCCGGTTCGTCAGGAAATGTGCAGAACGGTATGTATCATTGGGCGAGCCGATTCGTCCAGTTTGAAAGCGGACCCCGCACTCTCTTCGCGACGCCCTTCATGGGTTCTTCACGGGTTCGCAGGCATGGAGGCACGATTCCCACGGCTGAGCCGTGGCTGCCCACCGGGTCAGGATGACGACCCCGGCGCTCGCCTGTTGCGAGCCAGGTAGACCGATCGTGAAAAACAAAGATCTGAACTCCATGCTTGTGTGTCGCCACCGTCGGGCCCAGATTGCGAGCGTGCTCGCGTTTGTGGGTGTGGCGGGGTTGGTGGCGGGGTCGGCGATCGTGACGAAGGAAGCGGTGCACCGCTCGAACCTGGCGCCTTTGGCCGCGGTGAACGCGCCGGCACGGGTTGAAACGGTCGCGGCGATCGTTCCGGAGGATGTTCGGACGATCGTGCCGACGGGCGAGGCGCGGGACATCCGGGACCCGCTGGTGGCGGCCGAGCCGATGGCTCCGGTTGCCGAGCCGGAGGTGGTGATCGAGGAAGAGCCGGTGACGTATGCGGACTCTCCTGAGATTCGGTACTTCAACGGACGCCCGGTGCGACCGGCGCGGGTGCTGACGATGACGGTGACGGCGTATTCGCCGGACCATCGCTCGTGCGGAGACTCGGCGGACGGGATCACGTCGAGCATTCACAGCGTGTGGACGAACGCGATGAAGCTTGTGGCGGCGGACAGCCGCGTGCTGCCGCTGGGGTCGATGGTGAGCGTTCCGGGATATGACAGCGGGAACATCGTTCCGGTGCTGGATCGCGGCGGGGCGATCAAGGGGAATCGTCTGGACGTGCTGTATCCGACGCACGAGGTCGCGCTCAAGTGGGGCGTGCAGAAGCTGCGTGTGACGGTGTGGGAGTATGCCGACGGAAGCGGGCCGTGTGACTTCCGGGCGATTCGCGATTCGCGGAAGTGAATAGGAAGAGGTCGAGAGGCAGAGAGGTCAAGAGGCAGAGTGGATTGATCACTTGGGCTCTTGACCACTTCGGCTCTTCCTAACATCGCCTATGCGTGAGTCGGAGCTCTTGCGGCACATCTCGGCTCGGTCGGCGGGCCTGACGACCACGCATCCGGGCGTGGTGGTGGGGCCTGGCGATGACTGCGCGGTGATTCGGGTGGGAGACGCCGAGCTGCTGTTGAAAGTGGACCAGCTTGTTGAAGGGCGGCACTTTGCCCGCGGGACGCCGATCGATCGCATTGCGCGGAAGGCGATGGCTCGGCCGATCTCGGACATCGCGGCGATGGGTGGGACGCCGACGTGCGCGCTGGCGGCGTGCGTGCTGCCCAAGGGGTTTGCCAAGGCCGACCAGCTCTTTGATGCGGTGCATGCGTGGGCGCTGAAGCTGGGCGCGCCGGTGGTCGGGGGAGATATCTCAACATCCGAGGATGAGCGGGCGGGGCTGGTGCTGTCGATCAGCGTGGTGGGCATGCCGCACGCGAAGCGCGGGGCGGTGCTGAGGTCCGGGGCGCGCGTGGGGGATGAGGTGTGGGTGACGGGGGCGATCGGGGACTCGTTTGCAAGCGGGCGGCACTTGACCTTTTCGCCGCGGGTGCGCGAGGGGGCGTGGCTGTGCGACACGCTTGGGGAGTCGCTGCACGCGATGCTGGACATTTCTGATGGGCTTGGTCGCGATGCGGGGCGGATCGCCGAGGCGTCGGGGGTGCGGGTGGTGCTGGAGTCTCGGCTGATTCCGCTGCATGCGCGGAGCGCGGGGTCGCAGGTTGGGGGCGAGCCGGACGCGGTGCTCGCGGCGAGTGAGGGGGAGGATCATGAACTGCTGTTCTGCGTCGCGCCGGGAGCGATTGATCCGATGCGGATTGCGGACGCGCCGGTGGCGCTGTCGCGGATCGGGCGGGTGGAATCTGGAGCGGGGTGCGCGTTGATCGTGGGAGAAAGTGTGATGGATGCGGGGGAGTTGGGGTGGGATCATTGAACGTCACGTGTGCCACCGAGCAACAATCACGGGTCCGGGCGGGAAGCCGGAGCAACCGGGGACGAACGCTTGGGTAAAGGTGGAGTCGTGCGGCATCTGACTTTTCACACATCCAGCGAGGAGCACACGATCGCGCTTGGGGTGGCGTTGGGGCGGATGCTGCGTGCGGGGGATGTGCTGACGCTCGATGGAGAGCTTGGGGCGGGGAAGACGCGGCTGGTGCGGGGGATCGCCGAGGGGATGGGGCTGGATCCGGGGCAGGTTTCGAGCCCGACGTATGTGGTGGTGCACGAGTACACGTTGCCGGCGGGCGGGGATCGCACGATCACGTCGGGTCGGCCGAGCGTTCAGACGCCGCTGTTTCATGTGGACGCGTATCGCCTGAGCGGGCCGGACGATCTGGACATGCTTGGGTGGGATCGGGTGATGGAGGGGATGGGGGTGGTGGTGATCGAGTGGGCGGCACGGATCGCCGCGGCGCTGGAGCGGGAACCATCACTGGGTCGGGTGCGGATACAGGCGGAGGCTGCGACGGAACGCCGACTGGACCTGATCGCGCCAGCGGCCTGGCGTGTGCGTGGGGGTTGGGCTGGGCTGGAGGGATTGGCTGGGCGCCCAACGCACGAATCCGGAAAGGATGCGCTGCCGGCAGGGTGGGCACGGTGTCCGGTGACGGGGCGGGCGGTGGCACCGGACACGGCGACGTACCCGTTTGTGGATGAGCGGGCGAAGCTGGCGGATCTTGGGAAGTGGCTGAGCGGGGCGTATATCGTCAGCCGCGGGGTGACGGAAGACGATCTGCTGGATCCTGACCTTGCGGACGGACGGGGGCACGAGAGCACATAAGGGTCGCGAGATCGCTCCGCGACCGCGAGTATCCGCCACACATGAACGCGACGAGAGCTTCCGCCGTCTTGAACCCGTCCCGCACTCGCATTCTGGCGCTGGCCCGATGGATGGGCTTTGCGTGCGGCCTTGCGCTGCTGGTGCTGGTCTCTGCGCACGCGGTGGCGCAAGGCACTGGGCAACCGGGGGGCGTGGCGCCCGCCAGCGGCGCGGCGGCGGCGGCGCCG
>DHLW01000008.1:504-762 GCA_002405485.1 Phycisphaerales bacterium UBA4658 | reverse complement strand
GCGGCGCGGCGGCGGCGGCGCCGAATCTTCCGGCGAGCGGGCCTGGTGGAGGGTCGAGCGACACGAGCGGCTCGGGCGGACCGGTGACGTTGTGGTCGCTGTTTGCGCAGTCGTTTGACGTGTTCACGGTGCTGCTGGTGATCGGTTCGCTGGCGGGGTGGACGATCATCATCAAGTGCGTGATCGAGGTGCGGACGGCGAACATCGCTCCTGAGGAGTCGGCGCGTCTGATCGGCGAGCTTGCGCGGGCGCAGCGGT
>DHLW01000008.1:0-171 GCA_002405485.1 Phycisphaerales bacterium UBA4658 | reverse complement strand
TTGCGGCACTTGGGGAGTCCGGAGGGCAGGCGAATCCGGTGACGCTGTCGCTGGGAATCTCCAAGGCGTTGTTCCACACGCTGCTTGGGCTGATGCTGGCGGTGCCGTGTCTGACGGTGTTTGGCTTCTATCGAGGGCTCGTGGACCGGCTGTGCACGCGGGCGATGGTGC
>DHLW01000012.1:42689-42961 GCA_002405485.1 Phycisphaerales bacterium UBA4658 | reverse complement strand
GGAGGGGGGGAGGGGGGGCGGGGTGCGTAGCATGGCTTTCCGGGGAACTGAATCCCTGGTTCTCCCAAGGAGATCTCGTGCCGGTTGCCATCATCTCTGATGTTCACGCCAACGCCGAAGCCCTGAGAGTTGTGCTGGGCGACATTCGCGCGCGTGGCGTCGACAAGATCATTTGTCTGGGGGACATCATCGGGTATGGCCCAGATCCGCTGGAATGTGTGGACCTGGTGCGGAGCAACTGCGAGTGGTCGCTCATGGGCAACCACGACTTC
>DHLW01000012.1:25480-42645 GCA_002405485.1 Phycisphaerales bacterium UBA4658 | reverse complement strand
CTTCAATCCGGGGGCGGAGCAGGCGGCGTACTGGACGCGGTCGCAGTTTGACGCCGAGCCGGATCCGGTGAAGCGGCGTGAGCGGTACGAGTTTCTGGGGCAGCTTCGCGTCCGGGTCGCCGACAAGGTTCCGGGGACGGACCTGCCGCTCCTGGCGGTGCATGGCTCCCCGCGTCGGCCGATCAACGAGTACNNCGAGCCGACGAACTTCAACCCGGGTGCGGAGGCGGCGGCGTTCTGGACGCGTGAGGCGCTGGACGCGGAGACGGATGCCCAGGTGCGACGGGAGCGGTACGAGTTTCTGGGCAAGCTGCGGGTGCGGATCGTCGAACCATTCGGGGGGAGCAACGGGGGCTCGAAGACCAACCTGCTGTTCGTGCACGGCTCGCCCCGGCGGCCGATCAACGAGTACATCTTCCCGGACGATTGCATGACTGCTCCGGACAAGGTGAGCACGATCTTCGAGCGTGTGCCGAAGCTGTGTGTCGTGGGGCACACGCACGTGCCCGGGGTGTTCAGCGACGAGCCGGACTTCTATCCGCCCGCCGAGCTGACCGAGGCGACGTACCGCTTCAACACGGAGAAGGCGATCGTGAACGTGGGGAGCGTTGGGCAACCACGGGACATGGACCCGCGGGCGTGCTATGTCGTGATGCACGAGGATCGGATGCAGTTTGTCCGGCTGCCCTATGACGTGCACGTGACGGCGGAGAAGATCAAGGCGATTCCGCAGCTCTCGGATTGGCTTGGGGATCGCCTGTTCGAGGGACGCTGAACGCCGGCCGACGCGCACGGACGCGGGGCTGATTGAGGCAGGGGCGGGACTGGGGCAATGATCGTTCGCAGGTTGTGTGACAGAGACCGATGCACCCGATCGGCGATCGATATGGTCGCCGAGCTTTGAGAGCAGTTCAACCGACATGCCAAGTGAGCCCAACAAGCTCGTCCGAGCGTTCGTTCCGCTGGTGGTGATCGTGGCCGGTGTCGGCATCGCCTGGGCGGTCATGCGGGCGTCGGCGCCCAAGCCGTCCTCGACGACCGCCGCTCCGACCCCCGCGACAACGCCCGCGTCGCCCGCCAGCGCCGAGCAGCAACCGGCGCCAGCCCCGTCAGCCGCGGCTCCGACCCCCGCCGCAACGCCCGCGGCGGCAGCGCCATCGGGCTCTGCGGACGCTTCGTCGGTGTCGACGGCGACGCCTGCACCAAACCCCCAGCCGGCCGCGGCGCCGGCCGCGCCTGCTTCGCTGGGCAAGCTCGTCGCGCGGGTGTATCCGTTCCAGGCCTATGCCAAGCTCGGCTCATTGACACCCACGGACAAGGGCGGGCAGCACGAGCTTGAACTGACCGTTTCGCCTCTGGGCGCCGGCATTCAATCGCTCGCGCTGGCGAACCACTACACGACGATTCAGCGCACCGAGCACGAGGTCATCCAGCAGTTCCGCGGCCTGCCGCCGGGCGTGAACGTGGACGCCCGGCTTGGCCTGACGGCGATGGCGGCCAACAACATCGAAATCGACGGCCAGCCCGTGGAACTCGGACTGACCTCCGATCCGTCGACCACGCACTGGCGCGAGATCGGGCCAGGCGCGTTCGAGGCCGAGATCGTTCCCGAGGGCTCGGACACACCGGTCCTGCGGATCACGCGCACCTATCGGCTGAAGACCGGCTCGTTCGAGGTGCTCGTCGAGCAGAAGGCCGAGAATCTCAGCGATCGACCTCTGAGCATCATCTGGAGGCAGTACGGCCCGACGACTCTGCCGCTGGGCATCATGCGCTATGGCGGTGACGTTCGGCGGGTGCGCTTCGGGTATGTGCTGCCGGCGGCGCAGGACCCGAGTCGCCAGCCGCAAGCCAGCGACCGATCGGCCTCGTTGCTCACGTCCTATGCCGCGCTTGGCGATCAGGCGGCCACGCCGTTCCCCGGCACGTTCTACCCGCGATGGGAACCCAAGACGCTGTGGCCCAACTCCGACTCGACCAGCAGCGAGCTGTCGCTGGCGTGGGCCGGCACGACAAGCCGGTACTTCACCGTCGCGGTGTATCCGGCGGGCGGCATGAGCCCCGGCCAGGCGTCGTCTGCGATCGGCGCGGTGGCGGGCTCTGCGGGCGGCGTTGCGGGCGGAAGCAAGATCTTCGACCTCATCGAGAGGGTGGAGCGGATCGCGATTCCGACCGGCAACCCCCATCTGGGGTTCCTCGGGTGGTTCATGGGCGGGCAGCAGCAGCCGCAGGGCGAACTGGTGCTGCGATTGCAGTCTCGGCCGATCAGCATCCCCCAAGGTGGGTCGGCGGACCTGTCGATGGCGATGTACGCCGGCCCGAGCTCGCGGAAGATCATGGACAGCCAGCCCGGCTCGAGCTGGAGCGTGCTGCGCGAGAGCGTCGTCTACACCTTCGGCGGACCGTGCGGATTCTGCACGTTCCAGTCGGTGGCCTATGGGCTGCGCGCGTTCCTCGGGTTCCTGCAGGGCTCGGTGACGTTCGATTGGTCGATCGCGATCATCCTGCTGGTGGTCTGCGTCCGCACCGTGCTGCATCCGGTGACGCGATGGAGCCAGAAGTCGCTGTACCACTTCGGGAAGCAGATGGGCAAGCTCGCCCCCAAGCAGAAGGCCATCCAGGAGAAGTACAAGGACGACCCCGCCAAGATGCGCGAGGAGTTCGGCAAGCTCATGCGCGAGGAGGGCGTGAACTACTCCGGGGCCCTCGGGTGCCTCCCCGCGTTCCTGCAGATGCCGATCTGGCTCGGGCTCTCGGCGATGATCTACTTCACGTTCGATCTTCGGCACGAGCACGCGTTCTTCGGGATCTTCCAGAAGATCAGCGGGCACGGGTGGGGATTCCTGGGCGATCTCTCCGAGCCCGACCATCTGATCTCCTTCGGTCGGTCGTTCAGCGTGCCGGTCCTCTCCAGCTTCATGGGTCCGATCGACGGGCTGAACCTGCTCCCGCTGCTCATGGGACTGGTGTTCTACATCCAGCAGAAGTACATGACCCCGCCGTCGAGCACCCCGCTGACTCCGGAGCAGGAGCAGCAGATGAAGATCATGAAGGTCGTCACGGTGGTCATGTTCCCGCTGTTCATGTACAACGCGCCGGCGGGCCTGGCGCTGTACTTTGCGACCAACTCGACGCTGGCGATCTTTGAGAGCAAGTGGATTCGCTCGATCGCCGAGAAGGAGGAGCAGGTCCGCGAGGCCAAGCTCGCCGCCGATCGCGCCGCCGGAAAACTGCCCGCGAAGAAGGGTCCGTCGGGCCCGAAGAAGGAGGGTTTCTTCGCCCGTCTGCAGCGGCTTGCCGAGGAGGCCGAGAAGGTTCGTGCCCAGCAGAAGAAGCAGCGTGGCAAGAAGTAAGCCCGTTCGACCCCCTCAGCCGGCAGCGCTCGCGGCGGCGATCGAGCGCTGGTTCCCGACCCGCGCTCGCACCCTGCCGTGGCGCGTGCTTGTGGGGACCGACCCGCCCAGACGCGACCCCTACCACGCGCTGGTCGCAGAGACCATGCTGCAGCAGACGCAGGTCTCGCGGGTGGTCGAGAAGTTCGTCCGCTTCATCGAGTTGTTTCCCAGCGTGCGGGCCCTCGCCGAGGCCAGCGAGCAGGACGTGCTCTCGGCGTGGACGGGGCTCGGGTATTACCGGCGGGCCAGGAATCTGCACGCGGCGGCCAGGCAGATCGTCTCGGAGTTCGGTGGCCAGGTGCCGCAGGACGTCGGCGACCTGCGGCGGCTCAAGGGTGTTGGGCCGTACACCGCTGGAGCGATTGCCTCCATTGCGTTTGCTCGACCAGAGCCGATCGTCGATGGCAACGTTGCGCGGGTGCTCCTGAGGATTCATGGCCGGGACGCCGCCGCCGACGACCCCGCCGTTCGTCCATGGCTCTGGGAGCAGGCCGCGGGCCTGGCGCATGCCGCCGGACAGCCCGGCGTCCTGAACGAGGGGTTGATGGAACTGGGCGCGACGGTCTGCCTGCCAGCGCCCGCCACGCCACGCTGCGAACTGTGCCCCGTGCGTGAGCATTGCCGAGCCCGGCTGGACGGCCGCCAGATGTCGATCCCACGGGCCAAGGTCCGTGCCGTCCGCACGCGAGTGGTGTGCGTGTCGGCGCGGGTCACACGCAGCGATGGCGCCACGCTGATCGAGCAGCGACCCGATCGCGGCATGTGGGCGAGCATGTGGCAGGCCCCGACCGATGAGCACGTCCTCGCGCACCAGCATCCGGAGCCCGATCTCGATGCCCCGCGGCGGACGCTCGCACGGTCACTCGGGCTTGAGGCCGATCGGCTCCTCCCGGATGGCCGGTTCGACTTCCTCGCCACCCACCGGCACATGACCTTCGTTGTGTTCCGGGCCAGGGCGCGAGCGAAGGACCGGCCCGCGCGCGGGGAGTTTGTGCCGATCGATCGCATCCGATCGCTCGCGCTCAGCACGCCGCAGCGTCGGGTGCTGCTCGGGGAGGACGAGGGCGGGCTGATCTGACGCGGCCAGCACGCGTCAGGGTGTGTTCGAGCCCGCGTCGGGCGGCTTGGGAGCGCGGCCCGCGCTCTCGAGGATCCGATTGAGATCGGCGACGTCCATCGATTCGACCCGCCCATCGAGATACAGCACCGCGACCTTCCCCTCCTGCACGTACGCGGGGTTCTCGTAGGCAAGGATCCGCTTGGGCGATCCGGAGCTCTGCAACCCCGGCACGTAGATGTACGAGTCCGTCGCACCCTCGGGCGCCCTTGGAGACCGCAGGAAGTCGGCATCCAGCCCGTGCTGCGACAGGCGATCCTGCCACCCTGTGACGCTCTCCGGATACCAGCCCTTGTT
The DNA here is from genome assembly GCA_002405485.1 of Phycisphaerales bacterium UBA4658. Lineage (GTDB taxonomy): Bacteria > Planctomycetota > Phycisphaerae > Phycisphaerales > UBA1924 > UBA4658. The sequence continues at coordinate 37,836 of DHLW01000012.1, read as the reverse complement.
GTTGACGGCATAGGTTCCAAGCGCGGCGCCGATGGCCGAGAGCTGCATGTGCGTCGCCATCTCTCGAGCCGCGGCCCTGGCCTTGCCCAGCGATGGGAGCAGAATGACCAGCGCCAGCGTCGGAACGATGATCATCGAGAGCACCGCCGCGACGATGCCGCCGATCGCCAGCCCTTTGCCGCCATGGGTCTCCGGACTGGCCCCCGCCTTGATGAGCGCCATCGCGCCCAGGACGATGGCCACCAGCCCGAGCACTGGCAGGCAGAAACTCAGGATTCCCAGCACCAGGGCGGCGATCGCCAGGCCGGAGTTCACGGTGCGCGTTGCAGGCATCGGCGCTGAAGGCATGGTCGTCATCGGGAGTGCATCCTCATGTCGCGGCGAGACACACGATACTCGATTCTTCGGGAGCAACCCAGCGGCGTTCCGAGGCGGGGGTCGTCTGAGCAGTCACGGTGCCGCTCGCGGTCGACGGACGCGGAATCATGCCGCCGACCATGCCTCGGCGAGTCGGCGGGCGACCCCCTCCAGCACCCCGAACGCTCCGGGAAGGTCCCACACCTGCGACGCTCGATCGCCCGTCGTGTTGCTGATCACGCGCAGCTCCGCGAAGTGCACCCCGGGGTGCAGCCGCGACAGCGCGTGACCGATCGCGGCTCCCTCCATGGCCTCGGCGAGAGCTCCGGTCCTGGTCGCGATGGCCTGGGCCAGGGCGTTGGTCCCGGAGCACGTCGAGACGGTCGCCACCGGGCCCAAGCGCGGCGAGTCGTGCGTGCCGAGCGAGCCGGTCAGTACGCTCCGAACGGCCTTGAGCAGCACCGGGCTCCCGACCACGCCCATGCCCTGCAGCCCGCTCGGAGCAAACCCGGCGGTGGCGATGTCGGTGAAGCCCGTGGGGGCCAGAATTCCCTCGTCGGCGTAGATGCTGCCTGTCGCCAGGACGATGCTCAGGAGCGGCACAGCGCTCGAGGAATCCTCGGCGGGAAGTGCGCCCGCGATGCCGATGGAGAGCATGCTCGCCGGGCGCAGCGTTCTGGCGGCCCACTCCGCGGCGATCGCCGCACTGACCTTGCCCACCCCCGTCTGCACCAGCCACAAGCCGGGCCGCAGTTCAACTGGAACCAGATCCGCTACAGGGGGTGGCAAAGGCGCGGGATCGGCCCCGGTGGCAGCCCACGCCCCTCGCCGGATGGCGCGGCTCTCACCCGGTGCCGCGGCCAGCAGGACGCAGGGTCGCAGGGCCGATTCGATCGCGCGCTCCACGTGCATGATCTGGCAGGATACTCACCCATTTGAGCGAGCTTCGACGCCGACGACCCCTCTGAGGCACGCGATCGGATTCTCCGCAGCCAAACACCCCCGACACGGTTCAAGATTGACGGCGGACATGCCCGACTGGAGCATCCGAGATCCGGCCGGGAGCGAACGATGTCCCGCCAGGATCGTGAGCGGGGCGAACCCTCGGGGGCAGTGAGGGTGGCGACAATTCAGACCATGGAGTCCTGATGGCAACGTCCGAAAAACTCACTCAGCAGTCGTCCCGGCGGGTTGGTCGCCTTGTGGTGTACGCGGCGGGGGCGGCGGTGGGTCTTGGCGTGCTGGGTATGCTCGCGGGCATGCAGCCCAGCGGCGGGCGTGACAACGCCGCTTCGCGGGGAGCCAAGCCGGCGGAGCGTCAGACCAGTGACATCGTGGCGGTGTCAGTGGGGGACTTTGATATCACCACCACGGCCACGGGCGACCTGAAGGCCCGCAACCAGATCGAGATCCGCAGCACCATCGACACCGAGACGACGATCATCGAGATCATCCCCGAGGGTTCCAGCGTCAAGGCGGGCGATGTGCTCGTGAAGCTCAACGCCGAGCCGATCCAGACCCGCGTGGATGAGGAATCGCTGCAGCTCGAATCGGCGCGGGCGAGTCTGGTCGAGGCCGATCAGGGGTATCAGATTCAGCTCTCCGAGAACGACTCGGCCAAGCGGCAGGCGGAGCTGAAGGTCGCACTCGCCGAGCTGGACCTTGCCCAGTGGCAGCGCGGGGAGGTCGAGAGCAAGCGTCAGGAGCTCGACCACGACGTGGAAAAGTCGACCAAGGACTTTGAGCGTCTGCGTGACAAGCTCGCCAAGAGCCGCTCGCTTCAGGAGAAGGGGTACTACTCCCTGGACCAGTTGAAGCAGGACGAACTTGCCTTCGAGCAGGCCGAGGCGGCCAAGGACAAGGCCGTGCTCGCCAAGACGGTGTACTGGGAGTTCCAGCACCCCAAGGACAAGCGGAAGAAGGAGAGCGATCTGGAGGAAGCGCGGGCCGAGCTCGATCGCGTGCTGCGTCAGAATGCCAGCCGCCTGGCGAGCAAGGAGGCGGACCTGAACAACAAGCGGCAATCGCTGCAGATCCGCCAGCAGAAGCACGACAAGGCCCGGGAGCAGCTCGTGGCGGCCACCATCAAGGCCCCGAGCGAAGGCCTGGTGGTCTATGGCACGAGCATCGACAACGCCCGTTGGGGCGGTGATGACGGCCCGTTGCAGGTCGGCAAGAAGGTCTTCCCCAACGAACTGCTCGTGGTCCTGCCCGACACCACCGAGATGATCGCCGCCGTCAAGGTGCACGAGAGTCTCGCCGGACGCATCCGTCCGGGTCAGGCGGCGAGCGTGAAGGTCGACGCGGCGGGCGGTCGCGTGTTTCCCGGGCGGGTTGAGAGCATCGGCATCCTCGCCGAGCAGACCAGCCGGTGGATGGATCCGAATCTCCGCGAGTACACGGTGCGGATCGCGCTCGACCTCCCGAGCACGCACGGCGCGAAGTCGCTGGATGAGGACGAGCCGGTCGGTCAGGAGGTCGCCGAGGCGCAGCAGCCAGGCACCAAGAGCGACGCCTCACCCAAGATCATTCCCGGCTCCGCCGCGGATCACGGACTCAAGCCGTCGATGCGCTGCGAGGCGGAGATCTTCCTGGGCAAGGTGCGCGAGGCGATGACCGTCCCGATCCAGTCGGTGTTCTCCGATGGCCTCGTGCGGTACGTGCACGTGGTGGACGCGGGCGGATCCGGCAAGTTCATCAAGCGTCCGGTGCAGGTGGGGCAGCGATCGGACCGGTTCGCCGAGATCCGCGCGGGCCTGAGTGCCGGTGAGCGCGTGCTCATCCGTCGCCCGGAGCCCATCGAGGTGCTGGCGAGGAACTGGGACCAGAGCGAGATCGCCGCCGTGGGTCTCAAGATCGACGAACAAGGCAACGTCACACCCACCGGCGGCGCGGGCCAGCGTCCAAGCGGACGTCCCGGCTCGGGCAGGCCGGGTGGCGGTCAGGGTGGCCCTCCGCCGCCTGCCACCGGCAGATCCGACGGCCCCGCTCCGACCGGCGGCGCGTCCCGCTCTCAGGGCTGATCTCAAATCACACGTTGCGCGCTGCCGTGGCCAACTGATCTCAATGCTGACGTCAGGTGTGGCCACTTGCAGGCAGCGAGAGGTTTCGCCCGCCTTTCCGCCGCCACCCTCTTGCGTCGGCATCCGACTGCTGCCACCATCGCGGCTTCGCCGACACGGGTGCCTGCGCCGGACGACTCCCGCGATGCTCCCGTTGGCACGAGGGCACGCACATGGGATTCACGCTTCGCTCATCACTCGCCGCGATCATCGCGATCGGTGGTTTGGTCGGGTCTCTGTCGGCACAGTTGACCGTGACGTCAACCGTGCCGCTTCTCAACGCCTCCAACATCGTCGCCGGTGCGCCGATCGTGATCGAGTTCGATCGATCCGTCGATCGAGCCACGTTCACGAGCGCGAACATGCAGGTCTTCGGCAAGCTCGTCGGCCCAGCGCTCGGGACGATCGCCTTCAGCAACGGCGACCGCACCGTCACCATCACCCCGTCGCGGACGTTCATGGCGGGCGAGGTCGTGCTCGTTGTGCTTGGCAAGAACCTCAAGGCCGCTGACGGGACGTTCCTGCGAACCGCCGGATACTCCTGGATGTTCACCGTCCGCTCCACCGGCGGCGGCCAGACCTTCCGCGAGATCGCCTCCATCTCCAACCGCGACGCCTCCAACGCCCAGACCCGCATCTATGGCGGCGTGGCCTGTGATCTCAACCGCGACGGCTGGGCCGACCTCACCATGGTCAACGAGGTCTCCAGCGATCTCCGCGTGCAGCTCAACCGGGCCGACGGCTCGTGCCTGCCCGGGCCCGTGCTGAGCCCGCCGCTCCCGATCCCCCTGGAATCCAGCCCCAACGAGGTCGCCGACTTTGACGGCGACGGGTTCATCGATCTCGTCACGTCCAGCGCAAGCGACCATGAGATCGCCGTGTGCTTTGGCAACGGCAACGGCACGTTCCGCACGCCCGCGACGGTCATCGCCGTGGGCCAGTATCCGCGTGGCTTCGGCATTCTGGACGCCGACGGCGACGCCGACCTCGACATCGTCGTCGCCAATGCCGCCACGTACAACTATTCCTATGTGCAGAACCTCGGCGGGGGCTCGTTCGCCGCTCCGGTGAACTTCGGCTCCGCGCCCTGCAACGGGCCGTACGGCATGTCCGCCGCCGACATGAACAACGACGGCATCCTCGATCTTGTCGTCGGCTGCCGAGATAACCAGACCGTCAGCATCCTCCGCGGCAACGGCAACGGCACGTTCACGCACGTCTCCAACCGCGCCATCGGCGGGAGCAACTGGGTCATCGTCACGGGCGATCTCAACGGCGACCGCAACATCGACGTCTCCGCCGCCAACAGCTTCTCCAGCAACGGCTCGATCCTGCTGGGCAACGGCAACGGCACGCTCCAGCCCTTCACGAGCTTCGCCGTCGGCGGACACACCGTCAGCACCGATCTGGCCGACCTGGATGGCGATGGCGATCTGGACTGGATCCTCTCCAGCTTCGGCGCGGGCCGATGGAACGTCTATCTCAACAACGGCGCGGGCGCGATGAGCTTGCTCGAGAGCATCCCCGCACCGGCCAACCCCTCGTGCGCCGTGCCGGTGGATATGGACAACGACGGCGACATCGACATGGTGCTGACTGATGAGATCGCCGACGTGCTCGTCATCATGCGGAACGTCTGCCCCGCGGACTTCGACGCCTCCAACGCGGTCGAGGTCGGGGACGTCTTCGCGTTCCTGAACGCCTGGTTCTCGGGCGATGCCGACGCCGACTTCAACACCGTCGGCGGCATCACCGTGAACGACATCTTCGACTTTCTCAACGCCTGGTTCGCGCCCTGCTGAGCGGTTGCGACCGGCGCCGTGGACGCGTCCATGACGCGACCGGGTGCAGACATGACCGGCCCGGATCCGATCCGTCGCGGACCAGAAGGGGACTGCGAGGGCTCGTGATCGGGCCGGTTTTTCTGCGCGTTTTGTGCCAAACCAAGGGAACCGCTGGCCCTGAAACGCTGCATCGGGTACGGTCCTCCAGCGGAGCGGATGCGGTGTGCGCTCCCGGACGCCACACTGACAGCTTGGGAGAGGATTCCCGTGATGCCCAGCTCCTGGACGGCACTTCGATTCCGGCCCGCCCTGCTCGCGTCGGTGCTGTCGGTCGTCGTCCCCGCACACGCCTTCGCGCAGCTCGACAACAACGTCCAATGGTCCGGCATCAGCCACTCCGCGATCGCCGACCGTCGACCGATCTGTCCGCTCAATGGCCAATCGTTCGATGTGATCTTCCAGACCGCCCGCGGCGACGCGACCGCAGCCCGTGTGGCGATCGATGTCGGTGCCGACGGGATCGATATCACCTGGGCGAGCGCGACGTATCAATCCAGCCGTGGGCGGTATGACCTTTGGCGGGCCACTGTTCCTGCCACCACGCAGTCACGCATCGCCTATGCGATCGAGGTCACCGATGGCACCGACAGCGACTATCTCTCCACGCTCGGCGTGAGCGACAACCTGCCCGCCGCGAACGCGTGGTGGACGCTCGACTTCACCACGCTCGAGCACGCGCCATTGGGTTCAACGCCGACGGCGTTCGGCACGGTCTTCAAGGTCTGGGCCCCGGGCGCGGCGAGCGCGCAGGTGCGCGGGCCGTTCACGAGCAACTGGCAGGGCGGCTTCGCCATGACCCGCCAGGGTGAGAACTTCGTTGCGCTCGTGCCAAACGCCGTGGCGGGGCAGAAGTACAAGTACTTCTTCAACAACAACCTCTGGAAGCCCGATCCGCGCGCTCGCCAGATCGACAACGCGGACAACTTCAACAGTGTCATCGTCGATCCGCTGAGCTATGTCTGGCGCAATCCGGCGTTCGCACCCGTCCCGAGGGATCGCTGGGTGGTGTACCAGCTCCACGTGGGCAGCTTCTCGGGACTCAATGACCCGCGCGGCAGCTTCACACGGCAGGGCACCTATCGCGAGGTCGCCGCACGGGCGGACCATCTTGTGGATCTCGGGATCAACGCGGTGATGCTCAACCCCATCAACGAGTTTCCGGGCACTTCCAGCGGGGGCTACAACCCGATCACCATGTGGTCGTTCGAGACCGCGTTCGGCACGCCGAACGATCTGAAGTTCATGATCGACGAGCTGCACGCCCGCGGCATCGCCGTGATCCTCGATGTCGTCTGGAACCACTTCTCGCCGAGCGACAACTTCCTCTGGAACTTCGATTCCACGCAGGCGTACTTCGACACTCCGGCGATCGACACCCCCTGGGGCGCACAGGCCAACTTCGACCGCGCTCCGGTGTTCGATTATTTCTACGACTCCATCGAGCTGGTGCTCGGCGAGTTCAGGATGGATGGCTATCGCCAGGACGCCGTCGCCGAGATCGTCAGCGGCACGCAGTTCTCAAGCGGCCAGCAGCTCATCCGCGGCATGATGGACCGCGTCAAGAACCGCTTCGCCGACGCGCACGTCATCGGCGAGATCTACAACAACTCCGCGTGGAACACCAGCCCCAGCGGCATGAACCTCGATGGGCAGTACCACGAGGCGTTCAAGAACGCCATCCGCGACGCCATCTTCGCCTCGGCGGGCGGAAATCCGGACATCTCGCGCGTCGCAAGCTCCATCGACGGCTCCGGTCCGTGGGTCGAGGGCGATCGCGTGCTGAACTACTTCGAACTGCACGACGACGCCTGGCCCGTGAACGCCCATCAGCGCGCCGTCCGCACCATCGACACCACCGCACCCCACGACGATCGCTACGCCAGGGGTCGAACCAAACTCGGCAACGGGCTCACGCTCCTCTCCCGCGGCATGCCCGCGATCCTGCAGGGCACGGAGTGGCTGGAGTCCAACGGCTGGGAAGTCCAGAAGATCGACTGGTCCAGGAAGGCCACGTACGCCGGCGTCTTCCGGTTCTACAAGGACCTGATCGCCCTGCGCACGACCGATCCCGCTCTGGCTGCCAACAGCCCTTGCCGTGTGTTCCACGTGAACGACACGCTGAACGTCATGGCCTTCGAGCGGGCTCTGCCCACCGGCGGTTCCTATCTGTGCGTCGCGAACTTCTCCAACACAGACTTCGCGGAGTACCTCGTGGGCGTGCCGCGCGCGGGCGGATGGCAGGTCGTCATGAACAGCGAGGCCGCGCTCTATCAGGGCCGCGGCGAGGGCTCGCCCGTCGGGTGCGTGAATGTTCAGCCGATCGCCCGCGATGGCTTTGCCCAGCGCGTGAACCTGTCGCTCCCGGCACATGGATTCCTGCTCCTTCGGCATGATCCGAGCCTCTGCCGAGCTGACTTCGACTGCACCGGCGGCGGATCGTCGGGCGTCGGCACCAGCGACATCTTCGCGTTCCTGAACGCCTGGTTCGCCGGCAGCCCGCAGTGCGACATCGACGGCATCGGCGGCGTGGACACTCTGGACGTCTTCGCGTTTCTGAATATCTGGTTCGCCGGGTGCTGAAGCGGCCCGCCCTCCCCGTGGGCGGCACGTTCAGGCGGTGCGGCCCATCAGCCCGTGGTCGCCTGATCGAGCCGATATGACGCCGCCACGCAGCTCGGCACCGGCGGAAATCGCATGCAGACGCGCCACAGCGTCATGGGCAGACTCCGCACGCCGGACTCGCGCAGCGCCCAGTCGATGATCGCCCCGTGATGCGGAATCTCCGGCGTCGGCGCCGCATACATCGGGTCGCCCAGGTTCTCGAAGGACTCGGTCACCGGGATCAGGTACTCACACGGATGCGCAAACGGATGCTCCGTCTGCACCGTGCTGTGGACCTTCAGCGTCGGCCCGCCCACCATCGACGTCGGTCCGATGAAGTCGAAGCACAGCCGCTCGCAGGGTGTCGTCACCGCCATGGTGTTGGCGTCGATCTCGGACCGCGCGTCGGAGTTCCACGCAATCAACTCGCCCGTCACGATGTCCGCGGCCCCGACCTGCCCGAGCGGACCCGGCAGAAGCACGTCCTCCACCGTGACCTCTCGAACCCTCTGACGAGCAAGCTGCGGCAGAGGGTTGGAACTGAACTCGCGGAGCAGCAGCGGTCCGATCTCATCGGCCGACGGCGTCGCGTCGCGACGCAGCGGCGAACGCACCAGGTGCGGCGTCGGCCCATCATCGCTCACGAGCGTGCTCCGCGACACCACCCACGGCACGTTGGAACGGTTCCGGCGAAGCCCGAAGTGACCTCGCACACGCGCCACCCGACGCTGGTGAACCGCATCGGGCGGGAGCAGCAGATCAAGCTGATACAGCGTCGCCGCCTGCACCCCCAGGAAATACGCGTTCGACCGATACCCGTCTCGGCGAATGGCCGTCTCAAGACGACTTCGTCCTTCATCTGAAAGCAGCCCGAGCATCGACCCCGCCGAGGCCCTGTCACCGGCGTACACACGCGTGAGTTCCTCGAACGCGGCGTAGGCGGCCCGGGCGTCGGCGAGCGTCGATTCCGAGACGTTTCCCCGCGCAGCCGCGGCGTCAATGAACTGTCGAAAACCGCCCCGTCCGGGTACATGCGCAAACGACGGCAACGCCTTGGTCCCGCGTCCGACTTGCCAGATCTTCCACGCCAGACTTCGATCCAGCCCAAGACGCTCTGCCACGTCGACCGCTCGGTCCAGCCCCTGGCACGCCGCCAGCACCTCCGCGGTGGTGCGACGAAGCGCCTTGAGCGTCGCCGTCGCACGAACGGAGAAGTCGTCCGTGGCGACCGGCGGCATGGCATGCTCAGTCGGAGTCTCGGCGGGCTTCACAGAGCAAGAATACCACACGATCACCTGACAAGCAATGCTGGAATCAATGTTCAAACATTTTTCTTGACACATTGGCGAAGCCGATGTATCTGTACACGCTGAGGAATGCTCTCAGTACTGACAAAGTGATTCGCATGCGGTCGCCCCCCGCCCACCTCCACTCGCCACCCTCCTCACAGGAGAGCTCATGCGGACCTCAGCGTCTTCGCTTCCTTTGCCGACTGCATCCGATGGTTGTCCGGGTCCAAGGCGTCGTCGGAATGACGGGTTTACCCTGATCGAGCTACTGGTCGTGATCGCGATCATCGCGATCTTGGTGGGCATTCTGTTGCCCTCACTCGGGGCGGCCCGTGAGCGTGGGCGGGTGATGGTCTGCCAGTCGAACGTTCGGCAGCTTGCGACCGCCGCGGTGCTATATGCGCAGGACTTCAAGGAGACGGTCTGGAGCGTGAACGAGTGGTTGCGTCTGCCCGACCACACGGGCACTGCTCCGGGGCACATGTACGAGTACCTGAGCAAGGGCGAGCAGGTGCTGGGGTGTCCCAAGAACAGGCGATCTGCCCAGGGCGTTCAGGCGGCCGCGGGGCCCACCTTCTCCGCCGGCAACACCTTCGGAGTGCGCTCCGAGCTCGACACCGACTACACGATGGTGGGGAACACCGGGGGCGTGAAGCTGTCGACGCAGACGCTCGTGGCCTTCGATACTCGGCCGCTGCGCCCAACGACGGCTGCGTATGCGACGCTGAGCGCCGCCCCGCACATGCGGGTGGTCGGCAGCATCCCGCTGTTTGTCGAAGAGAGCACGCGCGAGCGGAATGCCCAGTTCCGCGACGGGCGATGGCTGCTGAATGACCGATTGACCTCGCGACACGACGGGCAGGCGTCCATGAGCTTTCTGGACACCAGCGTTCGCCTGCAGCGCAACGGCACTGGCGCGCCCAAGACCGAGTGGCAGGAGTTCTATACCGGGTCGGTCTACTGGTCCGCACGCCGCGGCGGCTGGGTCCAGGATCCGGTCGTCGGCGAGCCCAAACCGTTCGGGTGGATCAACTCTCCTGTTCCCTGATCCCTGGAGCGTGCCGGAGTGCCCCTCATGTTCGCCAGACGCCAGATTCCAGCAGCACGCCGCGGCGTGCACGGCTCACTGGGCCAAGCGGCTCCCGGTCGCACCGGTGTCGGTCCGCGGCGAGCGCTCCTTTGGGTGACAGGTCGTTCATCTCGTCGCCCTGGTTTGTGAACGAGTTCGGCCATCCGCGTGGCCGTTGATGTCGGGTTGGAGACGGTTTCTCACACATGGAAGGATCAGCATGCGTCGCCCTGATTGCCCGATTCGAAAGCTCATTCGTTGCTCGGGCCTTGCGGCCATCGGGCTGGTGCTCCAGTTCGGCTCGTCCGCGGCGCACGCGGTCGTGATCAACGTCCCGGCGGATCAGCCGACGATCACTCAGGCCGTCTTCAATGCCGGGGCTGGTGACGAGATTGTCGTCGCCCCGGGCACGTACAACGAGTCGAACATCGATCTCACCGGCAAGGACATCGTCCTGCGTTCCTCCGCGGGCCCTGCGTCCACGATCATCAACGCAGGCGGCGGGGGCCGCATCTTCGTCATCGACATCGGCACGCCCGACACACTTCGGGTCGAGGGGTTCACGCTGACGGGCGGCTCGGCGGCCGGCGGGGGTGCGGTGTTCATCGGTGGATGCAGCCCGACGTTCAGGAACTGCGTGTTCACGGGCAACACCACGAGCGCCAGCGGCGGAGCGGCGATCATCAGCGTCGGGAGCTTCAGCGGAACATCCGGCGCCGCCGCCGCACCGCTGTTTGAGAACTGCACCTTCTCAGGCAACATCAGCACCGCCACCACGGGAACCACGTCCCGCGGCGGCGCGGTCTCGGTCTCTGGCGCCTGGCCGACATTCCGCAACTGCACGTTCGTCGGCAACACCCACAATCGAACAGGCGGGGCCGTGGGCATCACCTCCAACACGCTGTTTGTCCCCGCGGGCGGACCTCCCCCGGTGACGTTCGAGAACTGCACGTTCGACGGGAACATCTCGGTGCCCACCTCCTCGACCGTCGGCGGCGGCCCGTGCATCCACGTCAACTCGCGCAGCATCGTGATGACCGACTGCATCATCCGCAATCACACCTCGACCTCCACCATCGCCGTCGGCGCCTATGGCCTGGTCATGGCCGGCGCAGGGCCGCAGACCGCGACCCTCACCCGCACCACCTTCAGCAACAACTTTCATTCGGGCGGCACCGCCGCCAGCCGACCCATCATCCTGATGGTCACCAGCGGCGCACTCACCATCAATGGCGGAGGGTTCACGAACAACGGTTTCCGGCTGAGCGACGGCGCCGAACTGGGGTTCAACACCGGCATCAACCTCTCGCCAGCCACGGGCAACTCGGTCGCCGTCACGATCTCCAACGCGACGTTCACGGGCAACAGCACCTCCGCGACCACGCCCGTCGGCAATACCGCGCTCATCTTCGGTCGTGGCGACAGCGCCGTGGGCGGTGGCGGACTGAGCACTCTCAGCGTCACCAACACCGCCTTCAGCGCCAACGAGATCTCCGCCGTGCTCTTCAGCGGCGGCGCGGGCTCCGCGTCGTTCACGGGCGGCTCGATCGCGAGCAACATCGGCGGGGCGGGCATGATCGTCGCCAATCCGATCGGCTCGCTCTCCATCACCGGCACGTCGATCTCCGGCAACAGCGGGCTCATCGGCGTCAGCGGCGCCGCCGCGCCCGCCACCGCCGGCACGTTCACGCTGAACAACGTCGCGCTGAGCGCGAACCTCGACGGGAGCATCAGCGCCAGCAACTTCAGCACCGCCACGATCACCGGCGGATCGCTCAGCAACCAGAACCTCTTCAACACACCGATCAACTTCGTTGGCGCGGGCTCGCACTCGATCAGCGGGATGTCGTTCACGAACAACAACATCGGGACGGCAAGCTCCCGGAATCTGGTCTCGTTCACCCAGAGCGGCGCCGCCCCCGCCGGGTCCGTCGCGATCATCAACTGCACTTTCACCGGCAACACCGCCACGGGGTCGTCGTCCTCGATCCTCGACGCCTCCAACTTCGGCAGCGCGTCGGTCAGCGGCACCACCATCTCCGGCAACGTCTTCTCGGGAGCGGGTGCGACGCTCCTCTCCTTCTCCGACGGCACAAACGTCAGCATCACCGGCACGGCCATCTCGAGCAACCCC
>DHLW01000012.1:10624-25261 GCA_002405485.1 Phycisphaerales bacterium UBA4658 | reverse complement strand
CCGCTTCTTCCGGCACGCTCAGCGTCACCGGTTCGGACTTCCTCGGCAACACCGGCGCCGGAGGCGGACCAACTGGCATCAACGCCGGCGACGGAATCAGCGCCACCATCGTCTCCTGCCGATTCATCGGCAACGCCGACGGCGGCATCGGTCTTGGCGGGGGCGCCAACACCATCCAGAACACCCTCATCGCCGGGGGCACGGGCACCAACAACGGTGCGATCACCCTCGACGGATCTTCGATCACCAGCATCATCAACTGCACGCTCACCGGCAACTCCAGCGGCGGGCTCGGTTCCGGCATCACGCTCAACTCAAGCGCAAGCGCCACCGTGGTGAACACCATCTCCTTCGGCAACCTGACCGGCGAGATCGACGCATCGGCCACCGTCGGCACGATCGACGTGTCGTTCTCCAATATCCAGGGCGGCTTCGCCGGTGCTGGCAACATCGATCTGCCGCCGACGTTCGTTGACGCCGACGGGCCCGACAATGCGGCAAACACCATCGATGACAACTACCGGCTCGCCGCAACCTCCGCGGGCCTGAACGTCGGGAGCAACGCCGCCGTTCCCGGCACGCTCACGACCGATCTGGGCGGATCGGCCCGCATCGTGGGCGTCGTCGACATCGGGGCGTACGAGTTTCAGGGGACGACCTGCGCTGCGGACTTTGACAACAACGGAACGCTCGAAGTCGCCGACATCTTCACGTTCCTCAACGCCTGGTTCGCCGGACTCCCGTCGGCCGACTTCAACGCCGCGGGCGGTGTGGACATCAACGACATCTTTGACTATCTCAACGCCTTCTTCGCCGGCTGCTGATCCCACGCGTCGCGGGCGGAGGTCGGCCGACACGCCTCGGCCGACCTGGGCGGGCCTGCCCCATGCGTTCCGCCAACCCTCTTGACCGTTCGCGGTCGTGATGCGTGGTTCGGGCGTGCATGCGGAGAAAACACGTCGGGCGCACCCAGAGACGCGATCAGCTTTGGTCTCATGCCGGTCCGCATCGCCGGCGTCAACTCAGGCCACGACGCACACCGGATCGGACCGGTGCGCACACCAGCCGCCGCCCGAGTGTTTCGGGCGGCGGTTGTCATCGTGCGATCGCGCGACTCAGCGTCTGGAAAGGAGCGGGTGTCGAAGGACCGCCATGGTGGGAATCGGCGGGTACTTGAGTCGAAAGCGGAACGCGCGGAACGCCGACAGGTCGCATCCAAGCTGACGGGCCGCGAGCGCGACCATCTCGCCATACTGCGGAATGTCCTGCTCGACGATCTGCGGCGGAGAGCCGAGGTCGATCATGTCCGTCGGCACCGGAAGCTTGGGGGCGTCGCTGCCGCTGGAGGGATACTGCGGTCCGCCCGGAAGCTGCCCGTACAGGTGCGCGGAAAGGTCAAACGCCCAGGGGAGGTCGTTGTGGATGAAGATGTCGTGGTACAGCTCCTCGGAGGGAGTCGACACGATCACCACGTGGTCGCCGGTCTCGCCCGGATACGACTCGTGAGCCGGGGCGGAGACCGAGGACACCCAGCCCAGGCAGACGTTCGCTGAGGCCGTGTTCCCGACCGGGCCCTCGTTGAGCATGTGCCGGAACACGCCGCGCGGATTCTCGATCACGCTGATGCTGGGAAGCGGCTGCGAGCAGAACTTGGGAATGAGCAGCTCGCTCTGCGGCGGAGGATTCGGGAGCATCGGCCGGACCGAGCTCAGATAGTCCGGATCCTCATCGCTTCGGCCCTTCCAGGACTGGATGGAGGCCATGGCCCACGGTGTGTTGGCGCGCAGGCGGCGAAACCCCACCAGCCCGCAGATGGTCGCGAGCGTGAGCATGTCTGGCGCATCGGATGGCGCGACGAGCTTGGCCGCGAACTGGACTTTGGCGCTCACGCCCCAGATGGCGCAGTTGGCCTGGAATCCGGACTTCCGGAAGGTCTCAAGGCGCTTGAAGGCAGTCTTTCTCGACGCGCTGGAGGCCATCATCTCCAGCGTCTCGCGGTCGCCTGAATGCGTTTCCACGAACAACTCGAAGGCGTCCAGTGCGCTCCAGAGCGCCTCGATGGTCTGTGCCGGCGCACCATGCTTGCTGAGCGCGGTCGCGAAAATCTGGATGCTCGGGCGACGCGGGATGTGCTGCACGGCTTCCCAGGCGTCCTCTTCGCGAATCACACGGGTGATGCGCCATGTCAAGGTTTTGTCAAGGCCGAATCGCCGAGAGAGCTCCTGCGGCTCATCAGGCGAAGCGCCCACCGCCGCGATGACGTTGGCAAACGCCCGACGCAAGCCGTGCACGGCAACCTTGCCGTCATCGAGGAACGGTTTTGATTCCAGCGTGCTCAAGTGGTTCTGGTCTCCCTCCAAAGCACAAACCGCCCTTCAGGGGGTTGAGCATAGTCATTCTACACCGATTTTGCGGGCTGACCTTTCCGCCGAACTTTCTTTGGAGAAATCTCGAAGACGGGGTTGTCAATCTCAAGACCTGCGTTATGGTGAGTGCTTGGCGTGTTTTCCCTCGTCCGGGTAACTGCATGCCCGAGAGAGTGCACCAAGTTTCCCCTGAGCAAGGGGCCGAGGAGGAGAGAAGAGATGAAGTGCCGAAAGTCCATGAGCATGTTGTCGGCGGCCGGCGTGATCGCGGTCGCGGGTCTGGCCTCGCCGAGCGTGGCTGGCATCAGCCTGTCCCCGAACGACTTCATCACGTGGGGCGGAGCGGGCATCGGGCGGGCGACGCCGTTCCCGGCTGGCTCGGGCTTCACGTCCTGGAGCTGGTCCAACTCGATCCCGAGCTCGCCGGTCATCGACGCCAACGGCCGCGTGTATTTCACGGCTCGCCATGCCACGTCTCCCAGCGTCGGCAATCTTTCCGCCAGCAACCCCCCGAGAGCGGTGTACAGCGCGACGAACAGCGCGGACATCGCGCACTTCAACAATCTGTATGACACCTCGACGCTCGCCCCCGGCCTGGCGTCCGGGCAGAGCATCGGCGGCGACAGCGCGACCTCCGGCTACATCTTCAACGGCCCCGGCGACAACATCCGCGTTTCGGGCACGCAGTTTGGTCTGGGCGTCGGCATCCGCGGGACCGGCACCAACCCTTCCACGGTCGGTTCAACGCTCCAGAACAACTCGATGTATCTGCAGGGCACGTTCTCCGGCGGGCTTTCGCAGTCGATCCAGCGCGCCAATCTGGTGACGCTGAATGACACCTTGGGCAATCCGACCGCCGTGCCCATGACCTTCGAGCTCCGCAACATCTCGTATCAGCCGACGTCGCTGAACTCTTCTGGCAGCTTCGCCTTCATCGGCGGCGTGCCCACCGCCGCGGGCAGCGGGGGCGTCGGTGTCTTCCAGACCGGCTCCGCCACCGTTGCCGGAAACACCGGGTTCATCGGCATCAAGACCGCATCCGGCGCGGTGCAAGTGATCGCTCAGGGTGGCCAGGCGGCCCCCGGAGGCGGGATCTTCGGCAACGGCGCAACCGGGCTCAACGGGTTCAACATCAAGCTCAATCAGAACGGCCAGGCGTACTTCGAATCTCGGCTCGTCAACGCTGGGCTTGTCACCTCCACCAATGACAATCGCCAGTACATCTGGACGCCCGGCTCCGGCACCGTCATGGTGCAGCGCGAGGGCCAGTCCGCACCGGATTCCGGCGGGTCGCAGTTCTTCGGGCAGGCAACCCCGGGAGGCCGCGGGTTCAGCAACGCCGGCATCCTCTACACCAGCACGCTCTCCGGCGGCGACGTGACCACCTCGGACCCGGCCACCCGCAACGACCAGGGGCTGTACATCTCCACGACCACCTCCACCACCAAGGTCGTCCGACGAAACGACATCGTCCCCGGGTTCACCGCCGGCGACAACGTCCGATTCGCGACCGTCAGCACTGGCTTTGGCATGAACAACAACGGGCAGGTGCTCTTTGGCGCCTCACTGCAGGGTTCGGGCGTCACGCAGAGCGTCGCGGTGAACTACAACCTCGCTGGCACGCCGCTCCGGCAAGTTTCCGTGAACACCCCCGGCGTCATGGGAAACTCGGCGGCGATCTTCACGGGCACCGCCGGCGCGCTGCAGATGATCGCCCGCAACGGCGACCTGATTCCCTTCGGCAACGGTCTGCGTTTCGATCTGATCCTCGGCGGATCGTCGTTCGTTCAGAACAACAACAACGACATCCTGTTCACGACCGATACCACCTACTACGCCCCGGGTGATCAGATCGGCATCGCCAACGGCCCGCTGGACTCCGTCCTTCCGGCCGGCCCGCGCACGCTCATGAGCTGGACCAGCGCGCATGGTCTGGTGCCGCTGCTGTTCGCCGGTCAGACCGTCGAGGTCGAGCCCGGCGACTTCAAGACGATTCTCACCTGGAACATCAACACCCAGGACGACGGCAACGGCGGCACGCTGGGCATGAATGACGCCGGGCTGATCACGGCGAGGGTCGAGTTCAACGAGGGTGGCTGGGGCATCGTGAAGTTCCAGGTTCCCGCGCCTGGCGCCGGAGTGATGGCGCTGCTTGGCCTCGGGGTCATGGGTCGCCGCCGCCGACGCTGAGTATCGAACGTTTCCTCCCAAATGCTCAGGGCCGCGGGCACGCGGCCTGAGCAGTTCGCAGACGGATCGACACACCGGGCATGCGTCCCCAGATCGGACGCCAGCACAGGGGAATCATCGGATGAACAGGATCATCGGCCGAGCGTTCTGTCTGATCGCGGCGGGGCTGGCGTGCGCTGTCGCAACGCCGTCGCATGCGCAGAACTCCAAACTCATCATCACCAGCAACCTGAGCGAGATCACCGCCGACGGAAACAGCGGCTTGGGCTTCATCCTCGACGCCAACGTCGACAGGCAGCTCTACCGCTACAACCGCGGCATCGGGAACACCCTCATCGGCGTGCCCTTGCCCTCAATCGATGGCTTCTTCATCGATGACACCGGCCAGTTCGCCGTCGGCGGGCTGTACAACGGGATCTTCGGACCCCAGAACCCGGCCTTCGGCTACTACGCGGGCAACGTCGCCTGTTGCAATGGCTCGTCCTGCACCGTCGTCGACATCACGCTGTGCGTCAGCCCAAGCACCCCGCTGCTGGGCGGCGCGACCTGCACCCCGACCAACCCCTGCCCCGCCCCCGCGGCGACCGGCACGCTCGGTGTCTGCTGCGACCCGAACACCGCCTTCTGCACCGTCACCACCCGCGCCGCCTGCGCCAGCCCCAACTACTGGATCAGCAGCACCCCGAGCTTCTCCGCAAGCTGCGGATCCAACCCCTGCCGACGCGGCCACTTCGTCCCGCATCGCTTTGACGCATCGACCGCGACCTGGACCAACACCGGCTCATTCCCCAACGTCGGCGGCCAGGGCGCCGCAAGGTGCGATGCCAACGTCGCCGGGCCCGATGCCATCTCCGGCAACGGGCTGTACGCCGTCGGCAGCGGTCAGTTCGGCCCCTTCGGGGCGACCGCGTGCAACACCCGCGGCTACTTGTGGGGCGCCAACGACAACGTCAACCGCCTCCTCCCCCCGACCGGCACGGGATGCCAGGTCTTCTCGATCGGCGCGGGCGTCTCCAACGACGGACTGACCGTCGTGGGAACCGACACCGTTCAGGAGCCCACCGATCCCGCGGGCATCACCGCGCCGATCACCGGACAGTGCAACGTCCGCACCCTCGTCGTCTGGGAGCGGCCCACCAACACATCCGACTTCACCCTTGCCAATCGCACTCGGCTCGACCGCTTCGGCGCTGGCGACAACGGCACCTTCGCCATGACCGATGACGGGACCACGATCTACGCCAACCTCAGCGGCAACGCCGCGCTCTATGACCTTGGCGATGGCTCGCTCGCCGGCTCGCTCGTCCGATACACCAAGGTCGCCGGCGTCTGGACCCGCACCATCCTGGGCAAGGTCGTTCCCCCAGACGGCCTCCCCCCGGTCGGCGCCTCGTTCGTCACCGGCGTCAGCGACGACGGCAACACCGTCGTCGGCACCGCCGTGTTCGGCGGCTCCAACGCGTTCTTCAACCCCTCCGCCCCGTTCATCTGGAAGAACGGCGTCAACGGCAATGTCCCGATGATCTTCGACAGTTACGTCGCGTCGATCAACGGCGGCACGCTCCCTGGCTTCGGCTCGCTGAGGCCAAGCGGCTCCATCAGCGCCGATGGCAACGCCCTCGTCGTTGCGTACAGCCCGCCCCAGATCGATTGCCCATCGGGCAGCGGTCTCTTCGACCTCCCCCGATCGGCCGTCCTGTATCTCAATGGCACCGCCGTGAGCTGCGATCCGCCGCGCATCGTCGGCGGCCCGTACAGCAGGAACCAGCAGGAGTACACGCAGTTCGGCATCGTCGGCAACGTCTTCGTCACCGGCTCCTGGCCCATGCAGCTCCAGTGGCAGAAGGAGATCCCCACCGGCTCCGGCACCTGGGTGAACATCACAAGCTCCTGCGGCACCTTCTCCACCGTCAACCCCTGGACCTATGAAGGCACTCGCGGTTATCAGCTTCGCATCAACATGCTCGCCCCCGCCGCTGATCGCGATGGCAACTACCGCGTCATCGTGAGCAACGACTGCGGCACCGCCACCAGCCAGGTCGCCGCCATCAACACTGTCGTCGGCGCTTGCTGCTATCCCGAGAGCGGACAGGTCGTCTGCACCCTCGAACTCGCCAACCGCTGCACGGGCAGCCCCGTGATCTCCTTCTTCCGTGGCGGCACCTATCTCGGCGACAACACCACCTGCACGCCGAGCGTCTGCGACAACGCCATCGGCGCCTGCTGCACCGGCGCAGGCGGGCCGAACGCCAACTGCACCATCACCGTGCAGCCCAACTGCACACGCCCGGTCGCCGACGGCGGCCTCGGCGGCACCTTCGCCGGACTCAACACCGTCTGCGGCCCCACCGCCTGCGGCGCGGTCTCAGGCGCCTGCTGCTACTCCGTCTCGGCGGGCTCCAACGTGGTCTGCACCATCGAGCTCTCAACCTACTGCACCGGCTCGCTCGCCACCGGCAACCTGCTGGGCGTCTACAGAGGCAACGGAAGCACCTGCGGCCCTACCGCCTGCTCAACCGTCAGCGGCGCGTGCTGCGCCTCCCCCTCGGTCGGCGCACCGGTGATCTGCACCATCCAGACCCAGGCCCGATGCGAGAACGAACTCCGCAACGGCGGTCTCCAGGGCATCTACGCAGGGAGCGGCGAGGTCTGCCAGCCCGCCGACCTCTGCCTCGCCGTCAGCGGCGCGTGCTGCGCCGCACTCTCGGGCACCACCGACGTCGTCTGCACCATCCAGTTGCAGAGCGTCTGCACCACGCCCGTCAACGGCCGATTCATCAACAGCAAGCTCGTCATCGGTCTTGGCGGCGTCTACGGCGGCGCCGGCGCGCTCTGCGGCCCCACGACCTGCAACGCCTTCGCCGGCTCGTGCTGCTACACCCCGATCAACCAGACCTGCGGCGTCTGCACCATCCAGACCCAGATCCGCTGCACCGATCCGACCAACATGGGCGGACTCGCCGGCACCTGGGGCGGCGCGGGCAGCACCTGCAGCCCCGCTTCGTGCGTCATCGCCTACTCCGGCGCCTGCTGTGCCGGCACCTTCTGCGTCATCGCACAGTGCGAATCCGAGTGCACCACCGGCCTCGGCGGCACCTTCCAGGGCGCGGGATCGACCTGCGGCCCCAGCACCTGCGGCGGGGCCACCGGCGTCTGCTGCCGCGGCTCCACCTGCAACGCCACCGTCAGCCAGACCGCCTGCACCACCAGCGGCACCCAGTACGGAGTCTCCTTCAACTCCACCGCCGCGGCCTGCAGCAGCACCTCGGCAACTTCGCCCTGCTGCCATGCCGACTATGACAAGCTCGACGGCATCCAGGTCGCCGACATCTTCGCGTACCTCAACGACTGGTTCGCCTCCAGCACCTTCGCCGACTTCGGGGGCGATGGCGCCGGCAACACCCCGGACGTCAACGACATCTTCAGCTTCCTCAACGCCTGGTTCGCCGGCGGCTGCTGATCCAGAGCACTCCCCAGCTCTGGCGTTCCGGACCTGACCTCGCCCCCGCGTCCAAGATCCTGACGCGGGGGCGTTGTCGTTCTATTGGCCCAATCTCGCCGGTTTTTCGATCGCCCGCCGCCACGAGTCGCAATCCCACGTAAACTCCTTCCGTGATTCGCCTTCCGCACGAATGGGTGGTTCGGCTTCGGCCCCGCTTCGAGGGACGCTCCGTCTGCGTCACCGGAGGCGCGGGGTTCATCGGCGGCCACCTCGTGGACGCCCT
Source organism: Phycisphaerales bacterium UBA4658 (assembly GCA_002405485.1). GTDB lineage: Bacteria > Planctomycetota > Phycisphaerae > Phycisphaerales > UBA1924 > UBA4658. Next base: position 16,980 of record DHLW01000012.1, on the reverse strand, counting down.
GCTCTCGCTGGGCGCCATCATCAGCGTCGTGGACGACCTGTCCAACTCCACGCCCGAGCATCTGGGCGAACTCATCGACATCGAGCCCGACCGCGTCCGGTTCGTGCATGGGTCGATCCTCGACGACGCCGCGCTGCTCGATGCCTTCGATCGCTGCGACTGCGTCTTCCATCTCGCGGCGATGTCGAGCGTCCCGCGATCCGTCGCCGAGCCCGAGCGCTCCTTTGCCGTCAACGCCGTGGGAACCATGCGCGTCGCCGAGGCGGCTCGAAGGGTCGGCGTCAAGCAGATCGTCTACTCCGCCTCCAGCTCCGCCTATGGCGCAAACGAGCGGCTGCCCAAAGTCGAGACCGACACGCCAGAGCCCGTCAGCCCATATGCCGCAAGCAAGCTCGCCGGAGAGCACGTCATGCTCGCCTGGGCCAGAAGTTACGGCCTGAACACGATCAGCTTGCGGTACTTCAACATCTTCGGCCCGCGCCAGCCCGCCGACTCGCCGTATTCCGGCGTCATCGCCCAGTTTGCCCGCAAGCTGCTCGCCGGCGAGTCGCCGGTGATCTTTGGCGACGGGCTGCAGTCCCGCGACTTCACGTTCATCGCCAACGCCGTGCTGGCGAATCTGCTTGCCGCCGCCGCGGATCGGGCGTATTCCGGCGACGTCGTGAACATCGGCTCCGGCGAACGCACCGAGCTCGTGCAGCTCGCCAGGATCATGTCCGACGCCGTGAATCAGGAGGCCGCCGGTCGAGCCGGAACCTCCGCGTTCAAGCCGATCTTCCAGCCCGCCCGAACGGGGGACGTGCGACACTCCCTCGCGGATCTCTCTCGCGCCCGTGAACTGCTCGGCTATGTCCCCATCACGCCCCTCGACGACGGGCTCCGCCAGACGGTCGAGTGGTACCGCGAGATGTACTCGCCCGGCGGGGAACGCCGGAGCGTCTGAGCCAACATGACCACCGTTGCTCGCATGCTCAGGTGGATTCTCGACTCGCTCGGCGGGGCATGGGAGCTCGTCCGACTGGGGCTCATCACCGGCTTCCGGCTCCGCGGGCCGTATTGGACCTGGCGCACCCAGACGGCCTTCGGCCGCGGTTGGCCGGCGTCCCGACGCGAACGGATCGCCTCCATCTTCGAATACGCCCGCTGGGTCCGACGTATGCGCCGACAGATGTAGCGACCCATCCTCGCAACCCCCGCCCCCCCGCCCCCCCCCCAGCCGGGAAGATGCACTAGGGCGTCGGCACGCGAGCATCCAGAGAGCGAATCGCATCGGCGATCACGGCCTTTTTCTTGGCGGGCTCGTAGCCGGCCCCCGCCTCTCCGAGCTTCTCAATCTCGGTGAGCACCCAGCCGCGATAGGAACCAAGCGCCTGCCACGCGCTCCCGCCCTGGCCCTTGGAGTCCGCAACCTGCGCGGCGCTGAGCATCGCTCCAGCCAGCAACTGGTCGAGGGCGATGAGCGTGCGGCTCTGCTCCGCCGGGGTCTTGTCCTGCACGCACGTCCGAACGCCCTCAAGCAGCGGACGCATCACACTCACGCTCAGGTCGATGTCCTTGCCCGCGATCCGCGCGCGACGCTCCAGCGGTTCGGGCACTTCGTACGTGGCCGCACGAAGCTCCGCCGGATCCGCCTTCGACAGCGCTGTCGCAAATCCACAGGCGATCGAGCTCTGTGACTGTGCGATCCGCCAGATCTCGGCGGCCTGCCCGGCCTTTGGCGCGTCGGCGGAGCGGGTCGCCGGTGTGCCCGACCCGCGATCGCAGCCATTCATCGCCGAAAGTGTCACGATCAGCGCCGCCCACGCCGCTTTGCACTTGTGCATGATCGCTCTCCTGAGCTTGGACCGTCCATAGGCCCGGAATGACCCCCGAATGCCGCCCACGCCGTTGACCGACGTGGGCGGCTGTTTCAGATCGTACAGCCCTCCAGCGGCCGTCGACTCACCTCAACCTCGGTCCGCACCTGTAGACACACTCTCCGCACTCGCCCGCGGCCTCGGCCACGCGCTTGATGCAATCCTCAAGAGCGGTGCGCTCACGCTGCTCAACGCACTCGGTGTACTCCAGCGAGCAGACGTTCGGGTGCAGCGCGAAGCACTCCTCGGCGATCGTCTTGCGAATGCCGATGCAATCCGCCGCGTGCCGCAGATCCGCGGCGCACTTGATCGCGCAGATCAGGCACTTGAAGAACCCCCCGCGCTTTCGCTTCACCACCAGCGTCCCGTTCACATACGTCGCCGACAGCACGTCGTCGGCGTCGAAGCTCGTGTCCGCGGCGTTCACCGCGTCGACCAGCGACTGCGCTGCCGACGCCGGCAGCGACGTGCCCAGCAACGCCGCCACGCCCGTCACCTCGGGCACCGTCGTGACGCCGTCCACGTCCCAGTCGGCCAGTTCGTGAACGTCGCCCGCCAGGGCCAGTGACGCAGCGGTGGCAAGGTCCGCCGAGGTTACCGATCCGCTCAGATCGAGGTCGCCCATCTGCTGCACGTCCGAAGTGTCCGCGGGCACCCCGGGCGACTGCCGGAGAATCGCCAGCGTCTTGCCGTTCGCGCTCGAGTACACCCGGATCAACCCGACCTGTCCAGACACCGACGAGATCGCGATGTCCCCGAGCCCGTCCCCATCGAAGTCCGCCGTGTCGGCCACTCCCGAACCAAACGCCGTCTCCCCCGCGGGCGAGTGCCACGTGAGCAGGAGCGCCTTCGATTTGCCGTCGTACACCTGCACGGTGCTCGAGGTGTCCGAGTACCAGAGGGTCTGTGCGATCTCATCCACGCCGTCACCCGAGACGTCGGCGATCTCGGCAAAGACGATCTGTCCGATGTTCGGACTGCACACCCCGCCGCCGATCGCCGTTCCGCTGGTCGGAGCGGCCTGACTCATCGAAAGGCACGCCGCGAACAAACCAAGTGTGAGCTGCATCGCGAGTCTTCCTCCTGACAGTCTGATCCGCCCCCGACCCGGCGCCGCATCAGACGGGCGACAAGCCCGCGACACGAAGCCCGTGACGCGCGTGCGACACGCTCGCGCGTTGGTCGTGCGGCGGACCGTGTGGTGCACGCACGTTCCGAGTTGTCCCTGGCAGTCCGGATCTTCGTTCACGCCGCCCGTCCGGACCCGGCCGCGATATCGACGCACGTCCTCTCAGACCAGCGCCGCACGCTCGTCCCGGATCTTCACGATCCGCCCGGCTCCCCGGAAACACGGCGTTCCACCGTCAACCTGCTCTCAGATCCGGTGCCCCGACACCTTCCCGCCGAGACGGTGCATTCTCTCGCATCGCCCCGATTGCTCGTCGTAAGATATACACGAACATCGAAACAATGTCAATGCGCACAACACAAAGAGTGATAAACAGAATGTAGAACTAAACTGGATATTGCGATCTGAAACGCGTGCACTGGCCGCGTTCTTGTCCTGCGCGGTCTGCCGCCTGCTCGGACCGCCCTGTCCGCCCTGGCTGTTGCAGATCGTCCGCGTGTCCATCGAGTTGATCCCCATGATGCGGGGATCAACTCGGTCTGCAGGGGCATTGAGCTCTCAGACGACTCGTGCCTCGGAGCAGACGGCGTCGTCCCCGATCCCGGGGGCGTGGGGAGCACACACGGATTCTTTGCACATTGACCGCCCAATCAGGGTGCGACTCGGGTGTAGAGTTGCCCCGCGTCAGGTCGATACCCTTCGTACTCCGGAGATTCCTATGGCCGAGCAGAACGAGAGCTCGTCGATGCTGATGAAGGCGTTTGTTCCCGGGCTCATCTTGGGCCTGATCGTGGGTATGGCCGTCGGCGCGTTTGTCACGCCGCTGCTGGACCGTGGTCCGGACGCGCCCGTCCCCGTCCCGGGCGGCAAGCGTTCGACCGCGGATGAACGCGATGCCCGTCCGGATGCCCAAACCCCGGCGCCCACGCCGGCCCCGGCCCAGCCCGCGACGACACCCCCCGCACCCGGCGCATCGGCCGCACCGGCGGCAACGGACAAGCCCGCCGACAAGCCGGCTGATAAGCCCGCCGACAAGCCCTGAGTTCTGCGCAATCGCCCATGGGCGTGGATCGGCGATACGCTGGGCACATGCCCGACGCCGCCCACCTTGCTCGTCTTGTTCGTCAGCATGCCCGCACCGAGCAGCTCATGGGCGTCGAGTGCGTGCCAGTCCGGGCCCACACCGCCGCGAGCGAGCCCATGGCCTCGACTCAGCAGCCCGCCATCCTTAAGAGCCCACCTCCGGCTCCCGCGGCCACCGCGCCCGCTGCTGTGCCCGCGCGGTCCCCGGCGTCCGATCGTGCGGCGCGGGCTCCGGTCATCGAGACCAAGCCCGCGGCGGCCTTTGCTGATCCGGCGCGGGCCGCCGCCCAGCGAACCCTCGATCTCATCCGGGCCAGATACGAACGTGACGCCCCGCACGCCAAGTTCGTCACCGATTTCACGCACATCGTCTTCGGCGAGGGAGATCCCCGTGCTCGGCTCATGTTCGTCGGCGAAGCCCCTGGTGCCGACGAGGATCGCTGCGGGCGCCCGTTTGTGGGGCGGGCCGGCCAACTCCTCGACAAGATGATCATCGCCCTGGGTCTGAAACGCGAGGATGTCTACATCGCCAACGTGCTCAAGACCCGGCCACCCAACAACGCCACGCCGACCAGCGATGAGTGTGCCGTGTGTGCGCCCTACCTCTACCAGCAGATCGCGGCGATCCGCCCCGAGGTCATCGTGACTCTTGGTCTGCCCGCGACCCGCACGATGTTGAACACCATGGAGGCGATGGCTCGGCTGCGCGGCCAGTGGGCGAGTTTCCAGCCCCCAGCACTCTGGGAGGGCGACGCCCCGCCGGGAGAAGGCCCCATTCCGGTGATGCCCACGTATCACCCCGCCTTCCTGCTGCGGGCATATACCCGAGAGAACCGGCAGAAGGTCTGGTCCGACCTCCTCCAGGCGGCCGAGAAACTCGGGCTCGCCGTGCCCAAGACACATGCCGATTCCTGAGATCGCTCTGGGAGCAGGCCAATACAGCGCGCTCGTGTCATTCGACACGACTCTCGCACAAATTCGTGTCTGCAGTGAGGAACCTCGTCCGGTGAGCCGACGAACAACTGTGCGTTGTCGACGCTCGCGGTCGGCCGTTCCGATTGACCCCCACGAGACCCGGCGCTTGGCCTACGGGCTAGGCGCTGGGTTTTTTCTTTGTGTCTGTCGGATCGATCGCATGAGGGTGGGCGCACCGTTCGGGCGTGCGCTCACGGGCGTGCGGGCGCGGGTTGAGGTGGTCCACCCAGCGTCGGTGCGGCTCGCTGGAACTTCAGCTCGGTGTCGGCGGGGAGCGCCTTGATGCGTGTGGCCTGATAGAACACAATCCGCTTCCCGTCGTCTGAGTTCCACACGCTCAGATCCAACTCGATTTTGTCGCCGACCTTGAGATCGCCCATCGGCACGCCCGGCGCGACGTTCATCGGCATGCTCATCGCATTCATGCCGCGCGTGCCATCGGGATTGACAAACTCATCGATCGCTTCGTGATGCACGATGAACTGGGCCGTGGGCCGATTCGGATCCGGAAGCGACTCTACCACCGCCCGGGTGGTGTACACCTTGTCCGCGGGCTTTCGCTGCTGAATCGGGAGCTCCGCATCGCTTCGGCCGCAGGCGGAGATGGCGACCGCACCGAGCGCCACCAACAGACACAAAGACAACCCGGCCAGAAGCCGGGTCGCACTCACACACGTCGGATGCATGGATCCACCCCTGAAAACTGGCTCTGGCTTTCGGTCCGAATCAAGCTCTCGCCCAACGCAGGCGGGCCGAGGAATCCGGCTCTGTGCCGCAGAGACGCAAGAGCGCCCGGGAGATCAGGCGGCCTCGACCTTGACGAAGTCGGCAACGGCCTTGAAGTCATGAGCGGCGTTCAGGTCGAACACGCACGTCCAGGAGTTGCCCTTGACGACGCGCACGATCTTGCCGACCTTCTGACGCTGCACCCAGTCGCGGTTGCCTCGGTTGTAGGTCACGGTCGTGGCGGCCCGCACTCGGGCGCTGCGACGCAGCCCGCGGATGACCTGCGGATCACGCCGCATCAGCCGCTCGATGGTCTTGCGATCCGCCGCCGCCTTGGGCAGCTTGGTGATCGTGCAGCGGATGGTCTGACCGGGCTTGAAGGTGTCGCTCATGGCTGATTTTCCCGAAAACTTGGGCGGGAAGTGTAGCGTTCCCAGGAGCAAGGTCCAGTGTCCGCGCAGGCATGCCGAACAAAAGTCGACTCGCGTTCATGCCGGCGCCATGGCATCGCGGTTGGACGCTCAAGACAAACGGTTCGGCGTGCTGAATCGCGGGCGACGGCGTCTACCATCTCCTTCCTATGACCG
>DHLW01000012.1:1129-10522 GCA_002405485.1 Phycisphaerales bacterium UBA4658 | reverse complement strand
GCGGCTACCATCTCCTTCCTATGACCGATCCCGCCCAGCCGACCCCGCCCCCGCAGCCCAAGTTCGACCCCGCCGCCGCGCACATGCGTCGCCCGAAAGTCCGCCCGCTCCGCGGTTTCCCTGTGGAGGGGCAGGATCAGAACGGGAACAAGCACCAGATGCTCGGGCTCGCCGACGCCCGGCAGATTTCCGATCGCATGGTGGTCACGGCCCCGGCGGTGCAGGTCATCCTCCCGCTGCTGGACGGGTCCCGCGAGATCAGCGAGATCGTCACCCAGGTGGGGCGGGGGCTGACCCGCGAGATCCTCGAAGGGCTGGTCGCGCAGCTCGATGACGCCGGGCTTCTCGAGGGCCCGACCTTCCAGGCCCTTTTGGCCAAGACCCGCGCCGAGTTCGATTCCTCGGCGGTGCTGCCGCCGGCGGGTACGGCCCAGTTTGCGGACATGCTTGTGCAGCAGGGCAACCCCAACGCCACCGACGCCGAGAAGGCCGAGCAGGGCCCGAAAAAGCTCCGCGATCTCTTCGATCGCTGGATGAGCGAGGCCCTGAAATCCGCGGCCAAACCGAGCTTCGATGCGCTCCCGAAGGCCGTTGTCGCCCCGCACCTGGACTATGGCCGCGGCTGGCTGAACTACGCCCATACCTACGGGCGTCTGCGCGTCTGCGATCGCCCGGATCGCGTCGTCATCCTCGGAACCAATCACTTCGGCCTTGGCACCGGTGTCGTGGGCTGCGACAAGGGCTACGAATCGCCCCTGGGCGTCTGCGAGCTCGACGCCCACATCATGAACCAGCTTCGATCGGTCCTGGGCGATGCGCTCTTCACGCACCGGTACGACCATGAGCGTGAGCACTCGATCGAGCTGCACATCCCCTGGATCCAGCACGTGTTTGGGAAGGATGCCTCGGGCAGGTATCCCGCCGTGTTTGGGGCGCTGGTGCATGATCCCGCCGTCAACAACGGGGAGAGCTACGACGGCCAGGGCGTCGCCCTCGAGCCATTCGTCAAGGCCCTGAAACAGGCCATCGGGAGCGCGCCCGGCCGCACGCTGGTCGTCTCCTCCGCGGATCTCGGGCACTGCGGCCCGGCGTTCGGGGACAAGACGCCGCTCGCCGGCGAGACGCCCGAGGCCGAGCAGGCCCGCAATCAGGTCGTGCAGAACGACTTGCAGATGCTCGAAATGGTCGTCAAGAAGCAGCACTCGGAGCTCATCGCGGCGATGGCCTGGCAACAGAATCCCACCCGCTGGTGCTCCACGGGCAATCTGGTCGCCACGCTGCTCACCGTTGAGCCCGCCGAGGTCGAGATGCTCAACTACGCCGCCGCCATGGACCCCCAGGGCATGACCATGGTCACGTCGGCGTCCATGGTCATGCGCTGATGCCCCTCGGCCCGGTTGAGATTCTGGCCATCTGCGCCGGCGCGCTGGTCCTCCTCGCCGGTGGCTGGATGCTCTTCGGGCTCAGACCCAAAAAACCTCGGACTGATGCCGACTCGGGGTTATCACTGAATGCTCAGCAGGTCCCGTCCGGCCCGCGAGCGTTCAGGATGAGCGAATCGACGCGGATAGCGTTCTCGTTGCTGCTGATCATCGCTGGGTATCACCTCATCGTCTGGCAGTTCCACCAAAACTGGGTGGGTGTTCAACTTCGGCGTGAGTGGTGGTGGATGTGGGTGTTGATCGGGCTCGGTCTGGCCCTGCTCTCTCATGCGATGGATCGCATGGAGGAGCGTGGTGGGGGGGATGGCCGCGGCTCGGCGGGGGGGGCGTGAGGAATCACCGCGCCTGCTGCTCGGCGGGTTTCGGCGGGGCGGCCGCCGGGGCTGGGCGAAACCCGTGAGGATCCGCGGCGTACAGAAGAGTCGAGGCGATCCGGCCCGACGCGGATTGCCAAGGCCGAGCGGACCGTTGCGTCCGAAAGGGCGTGCGGAGGTCCGGGGAAGGGGCGGAGCGTGGCGGTCGCGTGTGAAGAGCGCAATTCGAGGCGACACGCCGTCGCAACTTGCCGTACTCTCCGCTTCCCCATGCCGGGCTGGGAGAACCATCCGAGCGTGGTGTGCGACAGGAATCGGGCGAGCGGATCGCGAGAGGAACATCGACCATGGCAGCAGGCAATGTGTGCTGGGGCATCGAGCTTGGAGCGTTCGCGATCAAGGCGATCAAGCTGGAGCGGTCGGGCGATGACGTGAACGTGCTGGAGTATGCGGTCATTCCGCACAAGAAGCCGCTGTCCACGCCGGACGCGGACCCGGCGGACACGCTGCGGGTGAGCATGGGCCAGCTTGTCAGCCAGCACGATCTGACGGGTGCGCCGATTGCGATCTCGATTCCGGGCCACTCGGCGTTCGCCCGCTTTGCGAAGCTCCCGCCGGTGGAGCCCAAGCGGATCCCCGACATCGTCAAGTTCGAGGCCGTGCAGCAGATTCCGTTCCCGATCGAGCAGGTGGAGTGGGACTACCAGACGTTCATCAGTCAGGACAACCCGGATGTCGAGGTGGGCATCTTCGCGGTCATGCGCGAGCGGGTGACCGACATCCTGAACAAGTGGTCGGACATCGGCGTGACGCCGGACTATGTCACGATTGGGCCGGTGGCGGCGTACAACGCCATCGCGTGGGATCAGAACTTCGGGGACAAGACGCCCGGGACGGTGATCCTGGACATCGGGACCACGGCGACGGACCTGCTGGTGTGCGAGCCGGGACGGGTGTGGATCCGCACGTTCCAGATCGGCGGGCACCAGTTCACCGAGGCGCTCGTCGAGGCCTTCAAGCTCAGCTACTCCAAGGCCGAGACTCTCAAGGAGCAGGCCGAGCAGAGCAAGCACGCCCGGCACATTCTGCAGGCGATGCGTCCGGTCTTCGGGGACATCGCGCAGGAGGTTCAGCGGTCGATCGGGTATTACCAGTCCAGCCATCGCGACGCGAACCTGACGCGGCTGATCGCGCTGGGTTCGACGTTCAACCTGCCCGGGCTGCGGAAGTACCTGGGGCAGCAGCTTCAGATGGAAGTGATTCGGCTTGAGAAGTTCGGGCGTGCCAGTGTCGAGGGGGCCAGGGGCGCCGAGTTCGAGGCCGCCACCGGCAACCTGGCGACGGCGTACGGGCTGGCGCTGCAGGGGCTCGGGTTCAAGCACGGGATCATGGTGAACCTGATGCCGGTGAGCATCGTGCGCGAGGCGCTCTGGAAGAAGAAGACCAAGTGGTTCGCGGCAGCCGCCGGGCTCTCGGTCGCCGCCGCAGGCGTGGCGTTCTACCGACCGATGATGGAGCGTGCCACGGCGAGCGGGAGCGACAAGGACCCGGTGATTCAGCAGACGGCGACGACGATTACGCGTCTGAAGAACCAGTGGAAGAACGACGTCGAGAGCAAGTTCCAGATCGACTACAAGGCCGCGAACGTGGCCCGGCTGTTGAACAATCGCGACATCTACCCGATGCTGCTCAACGACCTCGGGCTGATGCTCGGCGAGGCGGAGAAGAAGGCCGGCGAGACCGCGGCCGCCGGCAAGCCGCCGGTCGGGCTGAAGTTCAACGGCTTCACCACTGACTATGTCGGTCCTGGGGGCGGGGCGTCGGACGACGGGCAGGGTGGAGCGCCCGCCGCGGCGTCGGGCGAGCCGGGTTCGACGGAGTTGCCTGTGGGTGCGCGGATCCGGGGCGTGCTGGAGTTGACCACGACGCGAGAGGACGCGCCGACGTTCCTGACGCAGACGGTGATCAAGTGGTTGAGCGACAACGCCGAGCGACAGGGTGTTCCGTACGCGTTTGAGAAGAGCGCGACGCGGTTTGATCTGGCGACCTCCGTGGCGGCCAAGCCCGCGGATGTGCCCGGCGCCGCGCCGGGGACCGATGGCGGGGCGTCGTCTGCCCCGAGCGGAGACGATCGACCCCTGGGCGGGGGTGGCAAGGCGGGCGGGGGCGGTCTGGGCGGAGGCGGGATGGGCGGGGGCGGGGTGAACGTGGATGCGCCGCCGACCGCCGCGGGCGGCGGGGCATCCGGCGGCAACGCGAATCTGGATCAACTCGCGCCGCTGCCCCCGCCGCCGCCGAGCGTGCAGCCGGGGCAGACGGTGTACTCGTTCAAGGTGTACTTTGAGGCGGTTGTGAAGGCTCCGGCCAAGCCGGCGGATCCGAATCAGCCCGCGGACCAGCAGAACAAACCCGGCAAGCCGGAGGGCAGCACGTGAACGCCAAAGCAATCGTCCCCTGGCTGAAGAAGCACTGGCCCATCCCGACGCTCACGCTCGTGGCCCTTGCGGCGCTTCCGACGGCGTGGTTCTTCGCCGACGGCATGCGGAAGGAGCACATCGAGAAGTTCTCCGCCGAAGTCACCAAGGACTTCACCTCGGTGAGCGAGAACACGGCGAAGGTGTCGTACTACATCCCCAGTGTCGACGGATCCGGCAAGCTGCTGGAGAAGTCGTCGGTCGCCAACGAGGCGATGATCGTGCGGTACGGCGATGTGTGGACGCAGGTCCAGGGCAAGGTCGGCGCGGTGAGCGAGCGCGGCAACGCGTTCAACCAGGGCGATCACAAGCCGCTTATTTCCGGGTACTTCCCCAAGCCCGACGACGAGAGCCCGGCATCGCTGCTTGTGAAGGGGCGGCAGTTCATCGGCGAGTACATCGCGGCGCACCGGGCGATTCTGCGGTCGGCCAGGGCGGGCATGCCGCCCAAAGCCGACGAGCTCGCCCGGCGGCTGTCGCAGCACGCCGGGGACGCGGAGGCCAAGATCCGGGCCGAGACCGGACGCGAGCCCTCGCCGGAAGAGAAGCAGAAGCTCGGGAAGGAGCTTCTGGACATGCGGCTTGGGGCGTATCAGGCGCAGGCCCGCGACATCGCCGTGTACGCGGACGTCGGCGTGTTCGAGGGCGTGCCCGCCGAAGTTCCAGACAAGGCCCCGTCGCTCGCCGAGGCGTACGACAAGCAGGAGCGGCTCTGGATTCACGCCGATGTCTTCCGGGCCATCGCCAAGGCCAACGGAACCTCCGCCGGGGGGATCGGGGACTCGGTCGTGAAGCGCGTGAACAAGATCGTGATCGAGCCCGCGAAGTGGGACTCGACCAGCGGCACGCCTCCCGTGAGCGCGTACGACCCGGGCGAGGACAAGGTCGCGTTGAACTTCTCGCGATCGATCACCGGGCGCATCAGCGGTCCGGGCACGCGGAACAAGTGGTACGACGTGCGGACGGTGAAGCTCGACGTGATCATCGCCAGCCAGCGCATCCCGGAGTTCATCGACGCCCTGGCGACGACCAACTTCATGACCGTGCTGGATCTGGATCTGTCCAAGATCGACCCCATGGTCGATCTGCGGGACGGATTCAGCTACGGCCCGGAGCCCGTGGTGCGGGCCGAGTTCCTGATCGAGACGGTCTGGCTCCGCGAGTGGCGCAAGCCGCTCATGCCCGTGGACGTGCAGAAGGCCCTGGGCATGGTCGAGGGTGTCGCCGGCGGTGACCAGTCCGGCGGGGCCGCGGCGCCGAGGCAGCCGCGCCAGCGCGGCGGGGCCGCGGGTGGTGGCGGGGCGGCCGGTGGCGGCAAGCGCGGCGGTCGCGACGACTGATCGCGAGAGCGACCTCGCCCAGTGCTCCCGTTTGGCATCGTGTGCGTTCGGTTCGATTCGACTTGGACAAGGACTCGCCCCAATGAAGCTCAAGGGCATCAACCCTCTCGAACAGCACCTCGAGAAGATCGTCGTCGGCGTCTTCGGCGTCGCCCTGCTGGGCGTCGCCGCCTGGCAGTTGCTCTCGCCCGCGCCCACCGTCAAGGTCGGCACCAAGGAAGCACCGATGCCCGACGCCTACTCCGAAGTCGCCAAGGAGGCGCGCCGCGTCGACGCCAAGCTCAAGCTCGCCGAGCCCGAGGGACTCCCCACGGGCGCCGGCGCCGCGTTGGCGCAGCTCGAGAACTTTGACAAGCGGCTGACCGGCAGCGTCACGCCGGCGCCCCGCTTGGCTGTCGCGATCGGCGCCGGCGGAGAGGCGCTTGGGGATGTCGGCGGGCGTGCGCTGGAGGTGGCGACGTATCACGAGGTGGTCATCGCCGCTCCGTCGGTCCCGGTCGGCGCGACACACATCGCCACCATCGACCGTGCCGAGATCGCCGCCGATCCGGCGGTGCAAGCCGTGCTTCCCGCCAAGGACCCGCTGGACAAGGCGAGCGTCAGTGTGGAGGTTCGATTCGACGGTTCGTCGCTGCGGGCCGCGCTCGGCGAGGATCCCGATGCCGACGGCCCGATCCGGGCCGTGCCCAAGAACTGGTGGGACGGCCGGATGCAGGTGCTGGGGGTGGAGTGGCGTCGCCAGACGCTGCGTGCCGACGGTTCATGGTCGGACCCAGAGCCCATGAAGGCCATGCCCGGGCGTGCCTCGCTGGTCGAGCAGTTCGACAAGATGAACACCGCCGACACGCTGCGGACCGCCGTCGCCTTCGCGACGACCAACGCGGAGTTCGTGCGTCGCCCGCCGTATTACGCCATTCGTCTTGGCGAGCAGTGGGCCCCTCCTGCTGAGCGAGCCGCGCTCGCCAAGAGCGAGTTGGACAAGCAGCGGGCCATCAGCGAGCGCGTCAGCCGACGCGCCAACCTGCTCAGGACCCTCAAGAGACAGGAAGATGAACTCGCCAAGGTCGGCCAGTCACCCGCCGGCGGCGGACGCGACGATGGCGGCGGCGGTGGTGGTGGTGGCGGCAAGACCGGCGGTGGCGGCCTGGGCGGCGGCGGACGCGGCGGCGGCGGGGGAAGCCCGCCCCCTCCTCCGACCGGCGGCGCAAGTCCGGATGACGTCCGCAAGCGCACCATTCAGGGACAGATCGATCGCACCCGCAAGCAGATCGCCGACGTGGACGGCGAGCTGGCGGGGCTGGGCGTCATGGTCGCCGAGGACGGCACCATCAAGCCCGTCGAAACGACCACTCAGACCAGTGTCGAGGCCCCGTTACTGGACAACCCGGCCGTGCAGCTCTGGGCACACGACGTGCACGTGGAGCGCGGCCGAACCTACCGGTATCAGGCCGTGGTCGTGCTGACCAACCCGTACTTTGGCTACGGGGCGGCGATGACCAAGGAACAGGGCGACAAGCTCGCGACCAAGGGGATCGTCCGCTCCGCCCCGAGCGGGTGGTCAGAGCCGATCACCGTGGACCCCGAAACGTACCTGTTCTTCACCACCGCCGTCGCCGACGACGGGCTCACCGGACGGACCGTCTCCGCGAAGGCCGAGGTTTTCCAGTTCGCCTGGGGCCACTGGCGTCGCGGCGATGACACGCTCGAGCCGGGAGACTCGGTGTCGACGGAACTGAAGGTGCCGGACTTCTCGGCAGCGATCGCCAATCCCGACCCCGCTCAGTCGCCGACGGCTCCCGGAGCCGGCGGCATGGGTGGTGGAGGTCGCGACGGCGGGAAGACGGGCGGCGGCTCGGCGGCTCCGACGGCTCCCGAACCCCCGCGGACGCCCGATCGGCCGTCTCCCACGGGTGGAGCGCAGCCCCCGATGACCGTCGTGGCGGTGAGCGATGATCGCATCATGCTCGGCGTTGGGCAGGGCGCCATGGCGGACCAGCCGGGTCGGCCGCCTCGGGCAGTGAATCAGGTGCTGGTGCGAGAGTCCGACGGCAAGATCACGGTGCGCATCCCAGAACTGGAGCGGAGCGATCCGGCATACGTTCGGGTCAGCCAGTCTGCGGAGCGTGGCGTACGGGAGTTGTCGCCGCCGCCACCGGCCAGGGCTCCACGAACGCCGACGCGGCCGGATGGGCCGCCTGGCGGTCGGGACGATCCGCCGACCGATCCGGTGGGTGCGCCAACGGGCGGTTGATGGAGACGATGCGTGAAAGAATGGTCTTTGTTCGCAAAAACCCGCCGAAACAGGCGGGTTTTTCTGTCAACGTGGGGGAATGCCAGGCAGAATCGGCGCGTCGGCGCGGGGAGTTGGAGGGGAACTGGAAAGAGGTGGAGAAATTCGCTTGTCGGAATCCTGACACGCTTGACTGTCGGGGAGGGGTGGCTAAAGTTCCCCCCGCCATTTCGAGGAATCGGGATGGCGAAGGACGGGGTCCGAAACGGCTCTTGGTCCTGGCGGAACTGGGTTGATCCTGGGAACGCCGAGCATCGTTGACAATCGGATAGTGAACGGATGATTGAAGATTCTGCCGCACGACTTGAGCGGAGGATGTGGTGGCAACACTGCGTCTGAGGCGAGAGCGTCGGCTGATGAGATTGATCACCAAATCGAGAGCGTTTGAGATATACGTCATGGCGACGTTGGATCGCCACGTTGATCAGGCGTCGTGCGGGAAGCTGAATGGCGAAAGCTTGGAGGCAAGAAGCACGGCGTCGGGTTGGTGTGGTCAAGCCAACAAGGGCGCACGGTGGATGTCTTGGCGTCTAGAGGCGATGAAAGACGTGGGAACCTGCGAAAAGTCCAAGGGAGCTGGTAACCGAGCTGTGATCTTGGAATGTCTGAATGGGGAAACCCACCCGCAAGGGTATCTGCACCCGAATGCATACGGTGCAGAAGCGAACGAGGGGAACTGAAACATCTTAGTACTCTCAGGAAAAGGAAGCAACAGCGATTCCGTGAGTAGCGGCGAGCGAAAGCGGAGCACTCGACAGACGACATGAACCGGCTGGAATGCCGGGCCTCAGAAGGTGAAAGCCCTGTAGGTCAGAGTCGAGGTGCCTTCAAGTAGGATCGGGCTCGTGGAACCCGGTCTGAAGATGGGGGGTCCATCCTCCAAGGCTAAATACTCCTAGACGACCGATAGCGAATCAGTAAGGCGACTGAACGATGACAAGCACCCCGATGAGGGGAGTGAAAGAGCACCTGAAACCGTGCGCTTACAAGCGGTGGGAGTCCTCCGGGATGACCGCGTGCTTTTTGCATAATGAGCCGGCGAGTTGGTCTGTGCGGCGAGCCTAAGTCCTATCGGGACGGAGGCGGAGCGAAAGCGAGTCTGAATAGGGCGCTGAGTCGCACGGGCCAGACGCGAAACCTAAGTGATCAACGCTTGAGCAGACTGAAGTGCGGGTAACACCGCATGGAGGGTCGAACGCGTGACCGTTGAAAAGGTCTGCGATGACTTGAGCGGAGGATTAAAAGTATAATCAAACTGGGAGATAGCTCGTTCTCTCCGAAATAACTTTAGGGTTAGCCTCGACGGGCAAGCGATGGGGGTAGAGCGACTGGATGAACTTTGGGGTCTACCCGACTACCGGGTTCAACCAAACTCCGAATACCATCGCCCAAGCGTCGGGAGATAGACGGTGAGCGACAATGTCCATCGTCAAGAGGAGAACAATCCTGATCGCCAGCTAAGGTCCCGAATCTACGCTCAGTTCGAAAGGAAGTCAGATTGCAGAGACAGCCAGGATGTTGGCTTAGAAGCAG
>DHLW01000012.1:739-934 GCA_002405485.1 Phycisphaerales bacterium UBA4658 | reverse complement strand
CGCCGATAATGATCGGGAATAAGCGTGGAACCGAAGCTGCGGGCTGACTTTGTCAGCGGTAGGAGAGCGTACTTGTTGCGGCGAAGCGGGAGGGTAACCGACCGTGGAGCGACAAGTAGTGCATATGCCGGCTTAAGTAACGATTAACACGGTGAAAATCCGTGTCGCCGTATGTCCAAGGGTTCCTGGGGAAGG
>DHLW01000012.1:0-604 GCA_002405485.1 Phycisphaerales bacterium UBA4658 | reverse complement strand
CCTAAGGTTTCCTGGGGAAGGTAAATCCGCCCAGGGTTAGCCGGTTCCTAAGGCAAGGCCGAAAGGCGTAGTCGATGGAAATCAGGTCAACAGTCCTGAGCCAATGCCCAATAGCGACGGAGCTCCGGACCGCATAGCAGCGACAGACATGCTGTAGGCCGAATGGCCGCGTGCGGAAAGGGGCTTCCTAGAAAAGCGGGCCTGCCCGTACCAAAACTGACACAGGTGGACGAGGCGAATAGCCTCAGGCGCTCGAGAGAACGGTCGTGAAGGAACTAGGCAATTTAACCCCGTACGTTCGCAAGAAGGGGGGCCTACTCCGCAAGGAGAGGCCGCAGAGAAAAGGGTCTGGGAACTGTTTATCAAAAACACAGCTCTGTGCAAACTCGGAAGAGGACGTATACAGAGTGACGCTTGCTCAATGCCGGAATGTCACGGGAGCGGGTCAGCGCAAGCGAAGCTCGCAACTCAAGCACCGGTGAATAGCGGCCGTAACTATGACGGTCCTAAGGTAGCGAAGTTCCTTGTCGGGTAAGTTCCGACGCGCATGAATAGCGTAATCACTGGACTCCTGTCTCCACGACCGACTCGGTGAAATAGTAGT
>DHLW01000017.1:4478-22778 GCA_002405485.1 Phycisphaerales bacterium UBA4658 | reverse complement strand
TCATCGTCGTCGACGAGGAGCACGCCGGGGACTACAAGCAGGACCAGTTGCCGAGGTATCACGGGCGCGACGTGGCGATCAAGCGGGCGCACCTGGAAGGGTGCGCGGTGATCCTGGGTTCGGCGACGCCGAGTCTGGAGAGCTGGGTGAATGCGGCGGGTGTGGGAGGGGCGCGGGAGGCAGAACAGAGGCACACGGGCGGGACGCCTGTGCAACCGGAGACAAGGAGCCAGGCCGCGTCGGCGGGGAAGTACGCGTTGTGGGAGTTGACCGAGCGTGTGGCGGGCGGGCGGCTGCCGAAGGTGGAGGTCGTGGATCTTTCGGAAGAGCGTCGCATGCTGCAGCGGATGTTGCCGCCGCAGGAGCGGAGGAACGCGCACCTGCACCTGATCGGGCCGACGCTGGAAGCCGCGATCGGGGAGACGCTGGACGCGGGCGGGCAGGTGCTGCTGCTGCTGAATCGGCGTGGCTATGCGGCGTACATCGCGTGTTGCGACACGACGTGCGGATGGATCCTGATGTGCGACGAGTGCGACGCGAAGATGGTGCAGCATCGCGTGATCGAGGGTCGAACGCCGCCCAAGGGCGTGGTGCGGTGCCACCACTGCCTGGCGCAGAAGCTGCTGCCGGAGAAGTGTCCGACGTGCGGGCAGAAGCTCATCGCGCTTGGTCACGGGACGCAAAGCGTCGAGATGGAGCTGGCGAAGAAGTTCGCGTCGCACCTCGGCGAGCCGATTGACAACGGGCCGGACGAGCCGCCGACGGTGCCGGGCCTGCTGCGAGCCGACGGCGACACGATGGCATCGGCGAAGGACTGGTTCAGCTCGCTCGGTCGCTTTGCGTCCGGGGAGGTGCGAGTGCTGGTGGGGACGCAGATGATCGCCAAGGGGCTGGATTTCCCGAATGTTCGGCTGGTCGGGGTGATCAACGCGGACACGGCGCTGAGCATTCCGGACTTCCGGGCGGCGGAGCGGACGTTCCAGCTTGTGAGCCAGGTCGCGGGGCGGGCCGGGCGCGGGACCCTCGCAGGACGGGTGATCGTGCAGACGTTCGATCCTGAGGCGCCGGCGATCGTGCACGCGGCGGCGCATGACTACCTGGGTTTCGTGCGCGAGGAGCTGGCGGTGCGGCGCGATGCGGGGCTGCCGCCGATGGTCCGGATGGCTCGGGTGGTGGTTCGGGACCACGATCTGGGCAAGGCCGAGGCGCACGGGAAGAAGATCGCCGAGGCGTTGCGGGCCGGGGTGATTGCGCGCGGGGCGGAGCATCGGGTTCGGATCGACGGTCCGGCGCCGGCGCCGATCGCGCGGATCGCGGGGCAGCACCGGCTGGGGATCGAGCTGTATTCGCCGGCGCGGATGCTCATTCAGGAGTTGCTCGCCGAGGCGCGTGCGCAGGGGCTCTGCACGAGCGATGCGCACACGGCGGTGGACGTGGACCCGATCGGGATGGCCTGAGGGCGCTGAGGGTCTGAGTTTCGAGGTTGGGCTTGGCTTCTCGCGTGAGGTGAGAGCGTCCATATCCTCGGGCCATGCTCGTGTTCCTCAACGGCCGGATTCTCTCTCGCGGCGAGGCGCAGATCGACTGCTTCGATCGCGGGTTCATCCTGGGCGATGGGGTGTATGAGGGATTGCGGGCGGTGCCCGCCGGTGGTTCGGGCGGGGCGCGGATCGTGGGGTTGAAGCGGCACGTTCGGCGGATGCAACTGGGGCTGGATGCGGCGAAGATCGCCGTCGATGCGAGCATCTTCGAGCGTGCGACCGATGAGCTGCTCAGGGCCGAAGGGCTGACCGATGCGTTCGTGTACTGGCATGTGACCGGGGGCGTGCCGGGTGAGGGCGATCCGGTGCGATCGCGCGTGCCGGGCAAGGGTGTGAAGCCGACGCTGTTTGCGTATGCCGAGGCCCGGCCGCCGATGGCGACGATCGTCGAGCCGCCGCGGAAGAAGGTGATTACCTGTCGCGATGTGCGCTGGGAGCTTGGGTGGCTGAAGTCGATCTCGCTGATGGGCAACGTGTGGGCGGCGAAGCTCGCGGCGGAGCATGGGTGCGATGAGGCGATCCTGATCCGGCATGCAGATGGGGCCGGCGCGAGCGAGCCGACGCATCAGGGCGTGGTGAGCGAGGGGCTTGCGACGAACGTGGCGATGGTGCTGCCCGGGCCTGGCGGAGAGAGCAGGATCGTGACGCCATCGCTGGAGAGCGCGCCGATGCTGGCGGGTGTGACGCGCGATCTGGTGGTGACGTGGGCGCCCGAGATCGAGCAGCGGCGGGTCGTGGCCGAGGAGCTCGAGCTCGCGACCGAGATCATGCTGCTCGGGACGACGACGTATGTCTCGAGCGTGGTGGAGATGAACGGGCGAGTGGTCGGTGACGGGCGGCCGGGGCCGGTCGCGCGGCGGCTGCTGAACATGTTGAAGGACGGCATCGCGACAGGGCGCGACATCGAGGCCTGAGGCCAGCGCCGCGGACCACGCTATCGCGTCAGCGCGGAGGGCTCGCCGCCGCAGTCGCGGAAGACGATGGTGGTCTCACGGGAAACGCGGACGATCGATGCGCACTGACCGGCGGCGCTGAGCACTTCGAGCAGCTCGTCGTCGTTGATGACACGCACGATCGAGCGTTCGGCCGGATCAACGAGCGGGCGCGTCAGCAGGCCGCCGGATGCCGCGAGTTCGCGGATTGCGGTGGGCTCGCTCGGATCCACGAGCGATCGGACGAGCGTCGGCTGGTGTGCGGTTGAGGCCCCGGCGGGGGACGATGACGAGGGCGTTGACGACATGCCGGACACAGCCGAGGATCGGCGCTCTTCTATGGACACGATCTGCGGAACCGACGGCATCGGACGCGTGAACGATGGGCGAAGCAGCGCGACGGCGCCAACGGCCAAGATCAGCACCGCGGCGACGGCGAAGGCGCGGCGGATGCGACGCTGCCTGCGGATCGCCGCGGACTCGCTGAGCATGAGCGCGAGGATCTCGGCGCGGCGGTCGCCGGAAGAAGGCGTGCGCGGAGTCATGGGTCAAGCTCCCTTCCCTTGATGCGCAGGGCGAGCAGGATGCGGCGGATGCGGCCGTGCGTCGAGTCTTCGG
The DNA here is from genome assembly GCA_002405485.1 of Phycisphaerales bacterium UBA4658. GTDB lineage: Bacteria > Planctomycetota > Phycisphaerae > Phycisphaerales > UBA1924 > UBA4658. Next base: position 19,687 of record DHLW01000017.1, on the reverse strand, counting down.
TCCGACCGGCGACATCAGCGATGGAACGGAACGTGCGATCGTGGTTGTAGCGATGCGCAAGCATGGCGGCGTCCTCGGCGTCGAGCTCGATCAGGCGGGCGTTGAGCCAGGCGAGCGTCTCGGCGCGAGCCACGACATCGGGAGATGTCGATGCGCCCGAAGGTTGCTCGGACCGCCGCTCGCGAAGCGATCGGCGATCGTCTGTGCGGATGCGGTCGATCGCCACGTTGCAGATCGTGCGCGAGAGCCAGCATCGCAAGGCCGCGGCGGAATCGATCTCGGGAATGGCGCGGATCACGCGGAGCATGGTGGCTTGAACAACATCGAGGCAGAAGGACTCGTCTTTCCGGGTTGCTGAGCGGGCGGTGGCCAGCGTCCAGTCAAACCAGCTCTCGTAGAACGCCGTGATCGCGGCGGGGTCCTGCCGGCGGATCCCGCGGGTCTGGCGCAGCACCTCGGCGTCGCTGAACGCGATGGTTCCTGCGGGGCGGTCCGGCGAATCGGGCAAGAGCGACTCCGGAGCATCGGGGCGGGAACGAGAGCGGCAAGCACGATCCGCATCACCTATTTGGCCAGCCTTCCCTGGGACTTGAGGGCCTCGAACTCCTGTCGGAGCATGAGAAGCTCGTTGCGGAGCACGCTGATCTCGTTCCCGCCCGGGGCGAGGCCGAGCCGCTGCATTCGGAGCTGCTGCTCCAACTGCTGGCGATCGTGGTTGATCCGGCCGAGTTGCGCTTCGACAGCCGCGATCTGCTCTTGAACGGCTGGCTCGCCGACCTTGGGGGCGGCTCGAAGCTGCGCAAGACGGGTCCGCAGCGGCTGGGCGGCCTGCTCCGACCGATGAATCTCGGCCTCGAGCGTCTGCTGATGCTCGACGCGGGCTGCTCTCAGCCGCTTCTCGCTCTGCTCACGATTCCGCACGGCCCGCTCGGTCTGGCGCGTCGCGGCGAGATCTTCCTTGAGCTGCGTGATCACCGTCTCGGCAAGCCCCAGGTGCGAGGACGAACCCTGCACGACGAGCAGACTCGTCTCGGGATGGATGAAGATCTTGGGCGGTTTCGATGGCGCGACGAGCTTCAGGACCGCCTCGATCGCCTTGGTCACGTCCTCGCGCGGCAGAACTTTGGCCTCGGGATCATCGGCAGGCGCGTTCACGAGCGCGGCGATGGAATAGGTGCCGACCAGATCGGTGCGGGCGTCTTGCGAGAACGCCGAGGCGGGCATGGCCATGGCGGGGAAGCGGTTCACGACGATCCCATAGCTCTCCGAACCGGCTCCCGACAAGTGCTGAATCTTGAGCTCGCTCCGATCGTCGCGATCTACGAGGGCGGTCAGCACGGCCTCGACGACGATGTTGCCCGATGCCGAGCGCAGCCGAACCGGACCGAGCCGCATCGCCGCGACATCGGGCGAGGTGATGATGTTGATGGGCGTCCCGGTCGCTTCGTGGACGGCGGCGATGTACTCCGCGATCGTGCCGCCGGGAAAGTCCAGATCGATGATCACGGGATTCCGCGTCTGCGCGTGCTGGAGGGGCTGACTGCCCGGTTGAGGCACGCGCGAGCCGGGGCGAGGCGCTGAGGGGCCGGTCCCAACCTGGGTCTCGGCCGCCGCGGGTTCAGGATTCGACGTGGGCTGGGCGAAAGTCCAGCCCGTCATCGACATGGCCAAGAGGACACCGGCGGCGAGGCGTGGGGCGAGCGTGACCATGGGGCGAGGCGAGTTGGACATGGATGCACTCCGATCGTGCGAGGTGGATGTGGACGGGCTGCTGGGATCTGAACGTCGCCGGGGCTCGGTTTTGTCGCGACATGGTGACAGATTCCGCACGGCGGGCGAGGCGGGCTTGCAGGTCTACACTCCGCGTCCAGAATCAGTTGACCGTCCGGAACCCAAACAGCATGCATTACCACGCTCATCAGCCCATCATCAACGACCTTGAGGCGCGGATTTTGACGATCCGCGACTCTCTTTAACTACGAGCAGAAGCTCAAGGACATCGCCGCGCTCGAGGCACGGATGGAGGGCGCAGACTTCTGGAACAACCAGAGTCAGGCCCAGAAGATTGTCGCCGAGCTGAAGGGTCTCAAGGCGCAGTTCGAGCCGCTGAAGGCGGTGATCACGGAATTTGAGGACGCGCGGCTGGCATACCAGATGTCCAAGGAGGTCGGGGATCAGGATCTGCTCTCCGAGGCCGATGCGAAGCTGTACGAGCTGTATGGCGAGCCGGAGAAGGGCGTGACTGGGCGGATGGACAAGGTGGAGTTGCAGTCGCTGCTGTCGGGCAAGCACGACAGCCGGCACTGCTTCCTGACCATCCAGGCCGGGCCGGGCGGCAAGGAGGCCAACGACTGGGTGGAGATGCTCTATCGCATGTACATCTTCTACTGCGAGAAGATGGGATTTGCGATGGAGGAGGTCTCGATGATCTACGGGGCCGAGGTGGGAATCGACTCGGTGACGATCCACGTGAAGGGACCGTTTGCGTTCGGGTATCTGAACTGCGAGCGTGGGACGCACCGGCTGGCGCGGGTCTCGCCGTTCAACGCCGAGGGCAAGCGGCAGACCTCGTTCGCGACCGTGGACGTGGTTCCGGAGTTTGACGAGAGCAAGATCGAGATTCCGGAGAAGGACCTGGAAGTGGTCGCATTCGTGCGCGCCAGCGGCCCGGGCGGTCAGAACGTGAACAAGGTCGCGACGGCGATCCGCATCACCCACAAGCCCACGGGCATCCAGGTGACGGCGAGCACCTATCGCGACCAGCCGCAGAACAAGAAGCAGGCCCTGAGCGTGCTCATGGCCAAGCTCGAGCAGATCGAGGAGGAGAAGCGTGCCAAGGAGCTGACCGCGGCGACCGGGGGCGCGATGGAGATCGGATGGGGCAGCCAGATCCGGTCGTATGTCTTCTACGACTCGCGGGTGAAGGACCACCGCACCGGATACGAGGATCGGGACTACGAAGCCGTGCTTCGCGGCGAGCTGCAGCCGTTCATCGACGCCGAACTCAAGCGCCGTCGCAAAGAAAAGACCGAGCCGGTCAAGGCCTGAGCCATGGGAAGCGTGCACGTGCAGAATCCAGACACGAGCATCGCGCCTCTCCCGCACTTGGCGGCGCTGGAGGCCGAGTCGCTGCACATCATCCGGGAGGTGGCGGCGGAGTTCGAGCGTCCGGCGCTGCTGTTCAGCGGCGGCAAGGACTCGATCGTGATGGTGCACCTGGCGTGCAAGGCCTTTGCTCCCGGGCGCGTGCCGTTCCCTCTGCTGCACGTGGATACAGGGCACAACTTTCCCGAGGTGATCGCCTATCGGGACGAGATGGTGCGGCGACTGGGGCTTCGGCTTGAGGTCGCGAGCGTCGAGGACGCGATCCGCCGGGGCATCGTTCATGAGGAGCAGACCGCGTGCGGCGCGACACCGAGCCGGAATCTCGCGCAGATTCCGACCTTGCTGGAGGCGATCCGCGAGCACCGGTTCGACGCGCTCTTCGGCGGGGCTCGCCGCGACGAGGAGAAGGCCCGCGCCAAGGAACGGATCTTCTCGTTCCGCAACGCCATGGGACAGTGGGATCCGCGCAACCAGCGGCCCGAGCTCTGGAACATCTACAACGCGAGGATCAGGCGATCGACGATCGCCGGCGATGAGGGGGAGCACATCCGCGTGTTCCCGATCAGCAACTGGACGGAGATCGACGTTTGGGAGTACATCGAAGCCGAGCGCATCCCCGTGCCCGGCATCTACTACTCGCACGAGCGTGAGATCGTGATCCGCGCCGGCAGGATCTGCCCTGTGTCGAGCTTCTTTCCGGCCCGGGCTTCGGAGAAGACCGAGAGCCGCCGGGTGCGATTCCGGACCGTCGGCGACATGACCTGCACCGCCGGAGTCGACACCCCGGCCCAGTCGCCACGCGACATCATCGCCGACATCATCGCCTCCCCCATCAGCGAGCGGGGCGCCCGGCTGGATGACACGTTCAGCGAGGCGGCGATGGAGGACAGGAAGAAGGAGGGGTACTTCTGATGTCCCCCACTTCGCTCAGCAGCACCGGTCCGGGCACTCATCCGCGATTCCCGGTCGCCATCGACGCCACCGCCATGAACGCCATCGAACCTCGCGGAAGCGATCTCGGCATCCTCCGACTGATCACCTGCGGCTCGGTGGACGACGGCAAGTCGACGCTCATCGGGCGGCTGCTGCTGGACACCAAGCAGCTCCGCCGCGACACGCTGGAGGCCATCGACCGAACAAGCAAGGCCAGAGGGCTGGCGTCGATGGATCTTGCGCTCATCACCGACGGTCTGCGGGCCGAGCGCGAGCAGGGCATCACGATCGACGTCGCGTATCGCTCGTTCTCCACGCCGCGCCGGCGATTCATCCTGGGCGACACGCCCGGGCACGTGCAGTACACGCGCAACATGGCGACCGCGGCGAGCACCGCCGACGCGGCGATCATCCTTGTGGACGTGCGCCAGGGGGTGGTGGAGCAGACGCGTCGGCACGCCTGCCTCGCCGTGCTTCTGGGCGTCCGGCATCTGATCGTGTGCGTGAACAAGATGGACCTTGTCGGATTTGACCGGTCGGCGTTCGCGCGGACGTGCGACGATTTTCGCGCGTACGCCGCCGCCTTCGATCCCGATGGCTTCGGTTCGCTCTCGTCGCGGGCCGAGACCACGTTCATTCCCATCTCGGCGCTCCTGGGCGATCACGTCGTTGTCGGATCGTCGCACATGCCCTGGCACGCCGAGGGCGGGGGACGCACGCTGCTGGCGCACCTGGAGTCTCTCCCCGATCACGTTGGCGAGGAGGGCGGCCGGACGCGGCTTCCGGTGCAGTACGTGATCCGCCCGCAGACATCGGAGCATCACGACTATCGCGGGTACGCCGGGCAGCTTGCCTCGGGCGTGCTGCGCGTCGGCGATCGCGTCCTGGCGATGCCGAGCGGGCTGCGCTCTCGGATCACGCGGATGCACGTGGGCCAGGAGTCGATCGACACCGCCCTCGCGCCGCAGTCGATCGCGATCGAGCTCGCCGACGATCTGGACATCAGCCGGGGCGACCTGCTCGTGCCGGAGGATCCCTCGGGCTCCGGCGTTCCCGCACATCCGCCCCGGGTGACGTCAACGATCGACGCGACGCTCGTGTGGATGGCAAGCTCGCCGCTGACGACCGGTCGGCGTCTGCTGCTCAAGCACACGTCACGGACGCTCGCGGGGGTCGTGGTCAAGCTCGGGCATCGGCTGGACCTGCAGTCGCTGCAGCGCGTCGCGGATCCTGGATCGCTCGGGCTCAACGAGATCGGCCAGGTCTCTCTCCGCCTCGGACAAGAGATCGCGTGCGACCCGTACCGGGTTTGCCGGGCAACCGGCGCGTTCATCCTGATCGATGAACAGACCAATAACACGGTGGCGGCGGGGATGATCCTCTGACCCCGGTGAGGATCCCGACCTGGCCCCCGACCCGCGGGCTTCGGTCGCCTGCCCGTCGCCCGGCGGCAGCAGGAACGCGGAATTGGACGGCAATGTGCGTGTGAGCGCGCAAGTTGACGGCTCGGCTTCCGACTCTCTTTCGAGGAGTCCGCATGAGCACCCACACCGCACCGCTGCCGCTTGAGATGGACGACATCACCGCCCTTCGCCACTATGCCGCCACGCGTGATCCGCGGGCGTTCGAAGCGATCGTGCATCGATACCAGGGCATGGTGCTCGCCGCGTGCGAGCGCACGACCAGAAGCCGCGCCGACGCCGAGGACGCGGCCCAGGAGACGTTCCTGAAGCTCGCGCGGGGCGCGGGGGCGATCCGCAGCAACGCCACGGCGTGGCTGCACGCCTGCGCCGTGCGCACGTCGATCGATCTCGTCCGCAAGCGCGGGAGCGCATCGCGGGCGGAGCAGTCCGCGTCGATCGGCGACCCGACCGCGGAGGCCGCGCCCGGGTGGCAGGAGATCAAGCCGATCCTCGACGACGCCCTCGCCGAGCTTGACGAGGGCGACCGCGAGCTCATCATCGTCCGGTTTCTTGCCGGACGATCCGAGGCCGACATGGCCCGAGAAGCCCGATGCTCGCCGGGCACGATGAACCGCAGGATCGACCGTGCGCTGGACAGACTGCGATCAGCGCTGAGCTCTCGCGGGCTCTGCGTCGCGGGTTCCGGCGCGTTGGCCGGGGTGATGGGCATGGCGATCGCACGGACTCCGCCGACGGAGCTCACGCGATCGCTCATGGAGATCGGCCTGGCGAATCTCGCCGCGCCATCGACCGTCGCCGTCGCCGGGGGGGCCAAGTCAACGGTGTTCATCGCGGGAAGCGTGAGCGTGCTTGCGGGTCTGATGGTCGGAACAGGTGCTCTGGGCCTGCTGGGCGGGAGCCCTCCGCCAGCAGCGCCGATGGCGAGCGCCCCCGTCGTGCTCCGCGCCGAGCGCGTCAAGTCCGCCGAGGGCCCGCAGCGATTGCTCTCCGCCCAGGTTGAGGCCTGGCCGCATTCGACCATGACCTGTGAAGGATCGCTGCTCACCGTCAATCTGCCGGCCGAGGACGGGGGCACGTCGATGGACGTGATGAAGATCCGCATCGAGTCGGTCTCCGGCGGCGCAAAGAACGCGCAGTTCCAGGCGCGATTCGAGTCATTCACCACCGTCTCCGGCAAGCGCGAGGGCATGCGGGAGCTCGTCGGCCAGACGTGGAAGGGCGAGTGCCGGATCGTCGGCGACCGGCTCGAGATGCTCCTGACGGATTCCAAGTCCCCGCCGACGCAGATGCGATGGACCGGCGTCCGATCGGCAACGCCCGCCAAGGAGCGGGACCCGGCGTCGGCCCCCGCTCCGCTTCCGGAACTCGTCGGCGTATGGGACGAACTGCCCACCTGGACGCTCACGATGAGCGCCGACCAGATCACCGTCAAGGGCGGCGACCATGAGGTCATGCGGCTGCGGATCGAGGAGTGGACGCCCGGCGACGACTTTGCCAAGGTCCGCGTCTTTGCCGCCCGCTACATGAACGCCGAGCTCATCGGCTCGCGCTTTGGCATGCTCGTCCGCAAGACGACCGACGGGTACACGCTCGCGGTGCCCAACTCGCGCTCGGCGAAGCTCGACGGATTTCCCGCGGGCTTCGAGCCCCAGCGCGGATCCCACATCGCCATCCTGCGCTTCGGCAAAGAGGGCAAGTGACGCGCATCCACGCACGCCCGACACGAGGCCCCATCGGCGCGTTCACGCTCATCGAGCTGCTGGTGGTCATCGCCGTCATCGGGGTCCTTCTGGGCATCCTGCTGCCGACGCTCGCCTCGTCGCGCAAGCGGTCCCGCGACGTGGTCTGCATGTCGCAGGCGCGGCAGATCATGACGGCGATGAACGCGTTCGCGGCGTCCAACAACGGTCGCCTCCCGGAGAATCGTCCGCTCACCAATGACAACGAGCACATCACCTGGCGATACCTCTTCCGCAGGAACGGGTACATCGGGCTGGATCAGGGGTGGATCTGCCCGAGCCACCCCGGCCAGCCGCCCGTCGGCGAGCAGGGCTCGAGCGACAACGGCACGCTGTGCGTGGGCGACATCTCCTCGAGCTACGCCATCAACGGGCACGTCGTCTGGCGCGAGCGCAAACGCCCGGAAGAGGCCGATCGCGCCGACACCGCCATCGCCCGGCCCAGCCACACGGTGCTCCTTGCCGAAACCGCCGCGAGCTTCCCGGACATCCGGGTCATCAACATGATCATCGCCAGCGAGTTCGGCCCAGATGGCGGAGGAGCGTTCGGATACTGGCACCAGTTCCGCGGGACATACGCGTTCCTCGACGGCCACGCCGAACAGATCGGCTTCTTGGCCACGGGCAGCCCCGACTGCCGTTGGCACAACGGCCGAGACCTGACGACGGACCCGATCAACCCGCAACCGGCAGGCGAGATCGGCCAGCACGCGCACCCGGATTGGGAGTTGCTCGTGCCCAGGATCTACCTGAAAGGCCGTTGAACTGGCCCGCTCGCGGCGTGCGGTCTATCATCCTGACCCATCGCAAACCGGGCTTCAAGCCGGGCGCTCGATCGCCCCCCCGTCTCGGATGGATGATTTCAGAAAGGGTGGCGATCCATGTACGCCATCATCAACGAGTCGGGCGGGCAGCGGCGCGTCGTCCAGGGCGACGAGTTCCTCGCGGATCTGATGCAGGAAGGCTCGGCCCAGGTCGGCAAGTCCGTGACGTTCAGCGAGGTTCTGGTCGTTGGCACGCCCGGCGGCGATGCCAAGATCGGTCGGCCCTTCGTCCCCGGTGCGAGCGTCACCTGCGAGGTCGTCGAGGCCGTCGTCATGGGCCCGAAGCTCTTCGTGCAGTACTTCCAGCCCAAGAAGGGCTCCCGCCGACGCGTCGGCCACCGTCAGCGGTTCACCAAGCTCAAGGTGACGGCGATCAAGGGCTAATCCCCCCTCCGCCCTCCCCCTGAACAACCGACTCTTCACGCGCGACCTTGCCTTCGGGCAAGGTCGCTGTGTTTTCCGTCCCCCGCTCATCCCTTCTGAGTGAGCGCGCGCCGAAGACGCCGCCAGACACTCAGCGAGAGCATCACGCTTCCGATGATCAGCAGCGGCAGCCCGGCCATGCCGATGAGCGCGGACCGCCACATCCGATCGCCGACGACCTTGGCGGGTTCGACGGCCTGCGCACCTCCGACATCCTGAGCCCCAAGCGGATCGTTCAAAGCGCCCTGGTACAGCCCGACGAGTTCCGCGATCGCCATCCCCAGCCCGTACAGCGTGACGCACAGCCCCACGAGAAACAGCGTGACCGCCATGAGCGTGCGCATGATGATCCTCTGCACAGTCCGATGCACCGCCGGGCGCGATTCCCGCCGCCCACCCCCGCCACTCCCCCCCTTCCGGCTCACCGATCGACGCGATCACTTGCTCACGGTTCGCTGCTCGATCCGCTTCTCGGGCTTGGCCTTGACGACGCGATTCACATAGTTGCCCGGCGTGTGCACGATGTCGCCATCGAGTTCACCAGCAGGGACGAGTTCCTCGACCTCGGCGATCACGAACGCGGCGGCGGTCGCCATCATCGGGTTGAAGTTCCGCGCAGTCTTGCGATAGACAAGATTCCCGAACGCATCGCCCTTCCACGCCTTGACCAGCGCGAGGTGCCCGAAGAGCCCGGTTTCAAGCACATACGGCCGGGCGTGCGCGGGATCCACGGCGGGCGGCGTTCCCGCGCCCTTCACCCCGAGAGCGCGACCCGCAAACCCGCGACCCGGAATCGTCGCACCCGTGCAGCCCTCGCTGGGCCTGAAGAAGTCCCGCATCTCCTTGCCCTCGGCGACGAGCGTTCCCGCACCCGTCGCGGTGTAGAACGCGGGGATGCCCGCGCCGCCGGCGCGAATGCGTTCGGCGAGCGTGCCCTGCGGGTTGAACTCAACCTCCAGCTCGCCGGAGAGAAACTGCTTCTCGAACGTCGCGTTCTCGCCGACATATGACGAGATCATCTTGCGGATCTGACGGGTCTGCAGGAGCAGCCCAAGCCCGAAGTCATCCACGCCCGCGTTGTTGCTGACGCAGGTCAGTCCCTTTACGCCGCTGTCGCGAAGGGCGACGATGAGATGCTCGGGGATGCCGCACAGCCCAAAGCCCCCCACCATCACCGTGATGTCATCGCGCAGGACCCCGAGAGTCTTGAGGTCCTTGAACGCGTCGGCCGCGGAGGCGAAGATTTTGGTGTTGCCCATAGCCGCCCACTGTAGGTGCACCCCGACGCAACCACTCTGCCCCTCCCCACTCCGTCACTCCGTCACTTGCAACAAACAACCGGCCCCGGGCACGCGTACGCGCCCGGGGCCAGCAAAGGGGCAGATGTGTACCGACCGAACGGGAAATCCGTTCGTTGGATCAGTTTCGGCGTCGGCGAGCGGCAACCAGCCCGCCCAGGCCCAGCAGGGCCGCCGTCGCGGGAGCCGGCACCACCGACTCGCTGGTGACGATGTAGTTGTCCAGATAGACCGACTGGGTGAGCGTCGAGCTCGCACCGCTCATGGCGTCGAAGTCGCTCAGGGTCGCAAAGCCCGCGTTGGCGTTGCCAGTGATGAGAATCGAGTCGCCCGACGTGATGATCGCCTGGCCGGTCACCACGTTGACCGCGACGCCGAGGTTGATCCACTGCCCGCGGGGCGCGAGAAGGGCCGGCGTGCCGAGGGTGTAGCTGCCGAACACGGCCGGACCGGCCCCGTCCGGATCGAGCGTCACGATGACCGCACCGTCCGAAGCCCGCAGGCGAGCGGCGGCGAGCAGGGCGGCCGAGCTGTTGTACGCGGCCACGCCGAAGAACGCCGGCGTGGTATTGGCCGACGGAGCGTTGATGTCGAAGCGGCACCAGATCCAGTCCTCGCCGCTGGCCCGACCCGCCACACCGGCGGTGATGTCCGGGAAGCTCCAGCGCGTCCCAGTCGCCTGGGTGATGCGCAGCATCTGGCTTCCGATCGGGGTCGTCGCCCCGTCGGCACCGTTGATGATCGTGTGCTGGGTGTGTCCGGCGGGATCAGCGGCCCAGCCGGCCTGGCCATCCACGTTGCCAGCGGTGAACAGCGGGGCCTCGAAGCCCTGCGAGTCATAGATCACACCCGCGCTGGCGGCGGCGGCAAAGCCGGCGGCGGCCAACAGGCCAAAGGCGACGCTCTTCATGTCTCTTCTCTCCTCAAACACCGTGTGTCCACGGTCACACTCGTGCGGCTGATTCGCGCCGCTTCAAGAGCACAGACTATCGCGAACGCTGCGATAGCCGAAACAGACCTGAGGTGAATCTTCCTCTCTCTCAACTCTCACCGGTCCAACGACCGGATGAACACGGAGTCTGCCCTCAACTTGGGGGGATGTCAAGCGATCTCAGACCCACAAAGGCCCCTTTTCCCGTATTCCGCACTTATTGGCACGTGCAAGGATGCCGCTCACGGAAACTTGCCCGGAAGATGCCAAAACCAGACCGACGCAGCCGTTATTTCTCAGCAGAGAGATAGCAGATCCACGACGCACAGGATTCACCCGTTTCGGTCGCGGTGAACACCCCATCTCCTCCGCCGCGCCCGTCGTCGCCCTCCCAATAGACCGTTGTTCGCCGAAATCCGGCTTCATCAAGGATATCCCTGACTTCCCGCAGGCCCCATAACCGCCAGTGGTAGACGAACGCGTCCTTCAGCTTGGACCCATCGGGGAAGCTGAAGTGGATCTTGCAGATCAACTCTGCGGTGATGGGATTGAAGCTGTGCTGATCCCAGATGTACGTGAACGGCGTGTTGAACCCGTGAACCGATGGCTCGCCTCTGCTGGCACGGGGGATCTTGCGGCGTTCCTTGAAGAGCTTCAGGGCGTCGAAGCCGCCGAAGGCGTCCATGAACAGGATGCCATCAGGAGCCAGATCCTCTCGCACGCGTCGAAAGTACGCGAGGAGCGTCTCTCGCTTCTGGAAGATCCAGTAGGAGAAGTTCATGGCCAGGACCATGTCGAGTGTGCCACGGAGATCGGGATGCTTCTCGAGCACATCGGACTGGCGGAGGTCGATGCGGGAACGCTGGGACTTGGTGAGCGTGCTGAGGTTGTGGGCTCTTCCCCATTCCAGGGTGGGCCCGTCGAGGTCCATGCCGATGGCGAGATTCGTCGTTCGCCTGCGGACCCACTCGCAGGACGTGTTGGCTGTGCCGCAGAAGTCCTCGCGGAGTCTGGTGGCGGACCGACCGCGGAGCGCGGAGAAGGTCTCATCGACGAAGTCGATCTCGGCCCCGACGCACTGCACGGCCCGCTGGTAGCAGTCGTGCGGATCGGCCCGCTGGGCGAGCGTGGGCCTTGGGGAACGGGAAGAGCGAACCGGGCGACGGGAGTTGGGCATGCGTTGAGCGAGGACCGGGGCGAGAGGGTTCAAACGGGGTGCAGAGTGTAACCGCTCCCGAGCCCGGACCTGCCTGCGGCGGAGTTCTCTGGAAGTGAACCAAGTCGGGTCGGAAACCTGCCGATTCTGAGGACTCCGGCGCATGTCATCGCCCAGGGGGCGGGGCATGCGCGGGCATACCATCGTGACCCTGGACCGGGAGCTTCTCGGACCCGGAGGCGAGCGGCAACGAGTGCCGGTTTCAGGAGATCGGTTCCATGCGTCTGACCATGGTTGGCACGGGGTACGTGGGTCTTGTGACGGGCGTCTGCCTGTCGAACACCGGCAACGAGGTCGTCTGCCTGGACACGGATCAGCGCAAGATCGACGTGCTGCGCGGGGGCGGTTGCCCCATCTATGAGCCGGGCCTGACCGAGCTCATGGAGCGGAACATCTCGGCGGGGCGCCTGAAGTTCTCGACCAATCCCGCCGACGCGCACCGCGACGCGGACATGATCTTCATCTGCGTCGGCACGCCCAGCGACGAGCGCGGGCACACCGACCTGAAGTACATCCAGGGCGCGGCGGACGACATCGCCGACACGCTGAAGTCGCTCGGGCCGAAGCAGAAGCCCAAGATCATCGTCGTGAAGAGCACGGTGCCGGTCGGCACGACGTTCATGGTTCGGGATCGCATCCGGGCCCGGGTCGGCGCAGAGATTCCGTTCGAGGTCGCCGACAACCCGGAGTTCCTGAAGGAAGGCGCGGCGATCGAGGACTTCAACAAGCCCGATCGCGTGGTCGTGGGCGTGGAGAAGGAGTGGGTCGGAGAGGCGATGAAGGACCTGTACGACCCCTTCGTCCGCAACGGGCATCCGATCTACGTCATGGACGTGCTCAGCGCGGAGATGGTGAAGTACGCCAGCAACAACTTCCTGGCGACGAAGATCAGCTTCATCAATGAGATGGCGAACCTGTGCGAGGCCTACGGCGCGAACATCAGCCGCGTCCGCGAGGGCATGTGCAGCGACAAGCGGATCGGCAACGCGTTCCTGTATCCGGGGCTTGGCTACGGCGGTTCGTGCTTCCCCAAGGACACGCTGGCGTGCATCATGATGGGCGACAAGGCGGGCATCGAGGCCACGCTGAGCAAGTCGGTCCACGCCGTGAACCAGAAGCAGCGGGACCGGTTCTTCGACAAGATCCAGGGGCACTTCAAGAAGGACGGCGGGCTGAGTGGGAAGACGCTCGCGTTCTGGGGCATCGCGTTCAAGCCGCGGACCGACGACATCCGCGAGGCGCCCGCGCTGACGCTCATGCGCAAGGCGCTCGGGTTCGGGGCCAAGGTGGTGGCGTTCGATCCGGTGGCGAACGAGAACGCCCGCAAGGAGCTCGGGCCGGCCGTGCACGTGGTCGAGGACATGTACGAGGCCCTGAAGGACGCCGACGCGCTGATCGTGTCGACGGACTGGGACGAGTTCAAGAGCCCGGACTTTGACCGGATGTGCAAGCTCATGCGCGGCCGGGCGATCTTCGACGGACGAAATCTGTACAAGACGTCGCAGATGGCTCAGGCCGGGTTCCACTACTACTCGGTGGGGCGTGCGCCGGTGACGCCGCAGTGATGCGGGAGTGCGACTTGCCACGGGCGTGCCGACCGGTGCAACCGTCGGGCCTGGGACAGCGTCTCTGAACAGCGTGAACCGCGCTGACCACTATTCCGCGGTTTGTCCCCGCGCCGGAGACTGATCTGAGCATGGCGCTCGCCCGAACCCGGATCCTCCTTGCCGATTGGCTTGATGCAGGCCGCGTTGTTGAGGGGGCAGCGGACTTGGTCTACGCCGATCCGCCCTTCAACACGGGCGTGATCAAGCGTGCCCCGCCGCGCGGGTCGCGGCGGGGGCGTGATGTTGACGCCCGATATGCCGACGCGTTCGGATCGGCCTCGGACTTTGTCGCGTGGCTGCGTCCTCGCGTTGAAGCCACGCTCCCAGTCCTCAAGCCCACAGGGTTGCTTGCCTTGCATCTCGATTGGCGCACCTCCCATCGGGCCCGCGTCATGCTGGACGAGCTGCTGGGTGAGGATCGGTTTGTGAATCACCTGATCTGGTCGTACGGGCTTGGGGGGTCATCGCCCCGGCGGTTTGCCCGCAAGCACGACGACATTCTGCTCTATTGCCTGGATCCGAAGACCTATTGGCTTGACCCGCCCCGGGTGCCGGCGACGAGCAATCGGCTGCGTGGGAAGACCAAGAAGATGACCGACGTGCTGGACATTCCGGCGATCAACAACATGGCTGCGGAGCGCACGGGGTATCCGACACAGAAGCCGCTGGCCCTTCTGGACGTGCTGGTGCGGTCGTGCTGCCCGCCGGGGGGCCAGGTGCTGGATCCGTGCTGCGGGAGCGGGACGACGCTGGCGGCGGCGGTTCTTGCCGGGCGGAGTGCGATCGGGCTGGACATCAACCCCAGGGCGATCGAGATCGCCGAGCAGCGGCTGCGCGGGCTGCGGGGTTGAACGAGTGTGCACGGGTTTGAAGTCATGAAGGGACAGACCCAGTCTGGTGCGCGGGTGTACGATGCCCCCAGCATGTGGCAGACATTGAGCGCCTGGTACGGACGCCGCATCGTCAACGTCAACGTGAACGTGGTCGTGGCGGGTCTGCTCGCGCTCTTGCCGGTGCTTGGGTGCGTGAAGCTGACGGAATGGGCGCTGCGCCGGGGGATCGTGGACGGGGACAAGCTGCACGTTTCGGACAAGATGATCATCGGGGCGGTGACCTTCTTCTCCGACATCATCTTCGACGTGGCGATCTATTACGCGTTGCACTGGCTCGCGAATCACGCGCCGTGGCTGAAGAAGTCTCGGGTGGCGCAGATCGAGGCGGTCGCCGAGGCGGCTGTGGAGAGCAGCCCGTTCTTCAAGGATGCGACCCGGGTGCAGATGCAGCGGATGGTGCTCGCGCCGCTGCTGTATGTGCTGTGGATCGGCACGCAGCAGGCGCTGTTGCACGCGCATCTGATGCCCACGAGCTGGGCGACGGTGGTGGGCTTTGTGGTCGGAGTCGGCGTTGCCAGGACGCTGCACACGTACTGGATGATCAAGGAGGAGCGTGCCCGCCGCGCCCTCATCGCCGCCGGACAGCCCGCCCCCCCGCCGACGGATCCCCTGGGTCACAAGCACCCCGTCTGGGAGCGGCATCGCCAGGACCAGGACGGGCCAGGTGCGCCAGGTGCGCCAGGTGCGCCGGGTGGGCCGGGGGGGGCGGGTGTGAACAGCCAGCATGGCAGTGCGCCGGCGGCAGGCGTCGGCGCACACGCAGGCTCGACGCCGTCGGCCCCCAGAGAGTCTCAGACCGGACCGGCGCGGACGGGC
>DHLW01000017.1:0-4315 GCA_002405485.1 Phycisphaerales bacterium UBA4658 | reverse complement strand
CGCCCATCGCCCGAGATAGATGACGGGCGTCAGCAGCACCGAGATCACGAACTTGAGGACGTACCCGGTGAGGGCGGTCTTGATGACAAACAGGGCCGAGGCGGCCTCTCCGCCGGTCAGCCGCTGCAGCAGGACGAAAAAGACGAACGTGACGACGAAGCTGTCGAAGAGCTGGCTGACGATCGTGCTGCCGGTGGCGCGGAACCAGACGAGCTTCCCGCCCGTGAGCCGCTTGAACACCCCGAACAGAAAGATGTCCAGAAGTGAGCCGACGAGGAAGGCGACCATGGACGCGATGTACATGAGCGAGGCCGCGCCGAAGATGTTCTCGAAGGCGTCCTGTGTCGCGGTGCCGGGGATTCCGGAAAGGATCGGCATGCGGCGTGCAACGAAAATGAGCACGAACGCCAGCAATCCCATGGCAAACGCGATATAGGTCACGCGCCGTGCAGCCCGCTTGCCGAAGTACTCGTTGAGCAGGTCGGTGAGCACGAAGGTGACGGGGAACGTGAGCATTCCAACGGTGTGCTCGACGCTGAGATCGGACCCGAACAGCCGGAGGTCGAACTGGAACAGCTTGACGCCGAGGATGTTCGCGAGCAACAGGCACGTCACGAACACGCCGCTCATCCACATGTAGAGGAGCGTTCTGGCGTCGAATGTGCCCGGATGGGTCGGTCCGGCCGAGGGCGAGGGAGTCGGAGCGGTGGGCATATGGATCGCTTCGGAGCATATCCGACGGACGATTCCTGCGGCGTGGCCGAAGCATGGCCACGATGCGCCGGACCGGCCCCCGAAGCCCGCGCAGACGTGGAGCAGGGCCCGGCTCGACGCGTGCGCCGCCGCAGCGCGGGGCTGGACACTCGACCCGGGCCAGGTCTCGCCAAGGCAAGCCGCGATCTCGGCGCGACCGGAAGCGTGCGCGCCATCGCGAGTCTGGCCGGCGGCGGCGGGTGATCGCGAGCACATCGCTTCGATACACTGCTGCGCATGTGCGGCATCGGCGGGATCTGCAGATTCTGGGACCCAAGCGAACGCGATCTCGCGCTGCGCACCCCGCATGAACACGTCATCCCGGAGTCGTGGCTCGACGCGCTCGACCGCTCCATCCGGCACCGCGGGCCCGATGGCCAGGGTCGCTACCGCGATCGGGTCATTCGCCACGACGGCGCCGTCGTCGATGTGGCTCTTGTGCACCGTCGGCTGAGCATCATTGACCACGCGGGCGGCGCCCAACCCATGGTGTCGATGGGATCTGCTGGCCCGGTCCATCAATCCGCGGCGAGCGGCGTCATCGTGCCGGCTGAAGACCCGCGAGACGCTCCATCGCAGCACATTGATGGTTTTCCGATGCTGTTTCACGGCTCGCCGGCTTCGGGCATCGACTATCGCCCGGTGGGCAGGCCAAGCGAACCCGATGGCGTCGCGGTGGTCTTCAACGGCTGCATCTACAACCATCGCGAGCTTCGCGCCGAGCTGCAGCGCGCTGGGCATGTGTTCGCGTCCGATCACTCGGACACCGAGGTCATTCTTCACGGGTGGCGTGAATGGGGCGACACGCTCGTCGAGCGACTCGACGGCATGTACGCCCTGGCGATCTGGGATCGAACCCGCGCCGAGCTGTTCATCGCACGCGACCGCTTCGGCGAGAAGCCGCTGTACCTCTCCGATGGCCACTCTTTCTCGGGTGGCGGCCTGCGCGTCGTCGGATTCTCGAGCACGCTCCCCGGGCTTGCCCGCCTTGCAGGGGCGTGGTCGCCGCCGATGTCGGCGGCGAGTCGTGACTGGGCGATGACGCAGTTTCTGGCTCTGGGCTGGTCCGAGGGCAGTCTGCCGATGGTCGGCGTCCGAACCTGCCCGACCGGCTGGTGGATGTCGTACCAGCGTCCGAGGGCGCTCTATTCGCGCGACGAGCTGCACTCGCGCACGGGACGGAGCGGACGATCAATCGTCGTTGAGTCGCCGCGACCGTTCGAGAGCGCCGCCGACGTCGAGACCGAGCTCTTTCGGTCGGTCGCCAGCCGACTGGATGCCGACGTTCCGCTTGGGTGCTTTCTCTCCGGGGGCGTCGACTCGTCGCTCGTTGCCCTTGCCGCGATGCGCGCACGCGGAGCGTTGAGCACCTTCACCGTCCGCATGAGCGACCCGCGCATGGACGAATCGGCGCACGCCCAGGGCGTCGCCTCGGCGATCGGGAGCACGCACACGACCATCGACGCGAACATGCAGCCGGCAACGGACCTTGTCCGGCTGATCGCCGAGCTCGGCCTGCCGTTCGGCGACAGCTCGCTCCTGCCGACGTTCTGGGTCAGCAAGGCGGCACGCGAACACGTCCGGGTCGCCCTCGGCGGGGACGGGGGCGACGAGCTGTTTCACGGCTATCAGCGTCAGGCAGCATGGCGATGGCGGCGCTGGATCTGGCCCGTCCGCATGCTCCCGGACTCGATGCTCGCACGCTTGCGCCAGGGCGAGAAGCTCCGCCGACTGAAGCAGGCCCTGACCCGCGGGCAGTACATCGAGCTGCTGCGCATCTTCACGAGTGAGGATCTGCTCCGCCTGGCGCCTGGGCTCCAGGAGCTGGGGGAGCGGTCGCTGCGCATGGGCCCGGGCGACGAGTGGTCCACCTTCGACGCGCGGAAGTATCTGCCCCAGGACCTCATGCGCAAGGTCGATACCGCGTCCATGAGCGTTGCGCTCGAAGTGCGCTCGCCGATGCTCGCGCGATCGTTCGCCGACCGGGCGCTGGCCAGAACCGGCTACCGCCTCTACAGACACGGGCGCAAGGGTCTGCTCCGGCAGGTCGCCCGCAGACACCTGCCATCATCGATCGTCGATCGCCCGAAGCAGGGCTTTGCGATTCCGGTCGGCGAGTGGTTTCGCACCGACTTTGGCGGCATGCGCACGATGCTGCTGGATCATCTCAACTCCGCCGAGCCCTTCGGGTCGCCTTCGCTCGGCATCGATCTGAATATGGCGTTCATCCGGCAGATGCTCGATGAGCATCTCGGCACCGGCCCATCGGGGCTCGTGGTCCGCGACCACTCGCAGCGGCTGTACATGCTGCTGGTGCTCAGCATCTGGGCAAGGTGGATGAGGTCCGAGCCCTGAGGACGTGGACGTCAGCGGTGTGCCCGCGGGTTTAGGTGCGGCTCTCGATCATGCCAAAAGCTCGCACGCCCACGAGCATGCCGATGGCTCCGATGCCGACGAGCACGCCGCACGCCAGGAGAAACCTGGACATCGGCAGTTCGCGCCAGACGCCCGCGTCGAGCGTCAGCAGAGCCCATCGGATCGGGCTGATGCTGCTGAGCGGCTGCATCCACGCCGGGAGGAACTCCACGGGGACCATGGCACCGCCGATCATGGCCAGCACCAGCAGCACGCCCCACCCGAGCCCGCTGGCGGCCCGCTCGCTCGGACTCAGTGCCGCGAGCAGGTTCATGATCCCGACGAAGCAGAACGCCGTGCACACGATCGCGACGGCGAGAAGACCCGGCGCGTGTGGCCGAACACCAAAGACGCCGGCCGCCACGGCGATGAGCGCAACGGCCACGCCGCAGGTCACGACCATGCAGGCCAGCCCCTTTCCAGCCAGGAGAGCCCACGCGGGGATGGGCGCCACCCGGAGTCGGATCATGGTCCCCCGCGTGCGCTCGATGATCAGCGCGATCGCGAACGAGAGGGCACACCCCATCACGCCCCACACAACGCCCTGCGGGAACGTGATGGCATAGGCGCTGGTGGGCAGGTTGCGGCGGGCCTTGGCGATCGACCGGGTCGTGATCCGGATCGGGGTGAATGCCGCACGCCGCGGCGCGGCGTCGCCGCCCGCTTGGTCGCCGGGCTGCGCCGGGTCCTGATCGGGAACGGATGCGAGCATGGAATCGAGGTTGCCGAAGAACGTCTCAAAGGCCCTTCGACGGAGCGGATCCATGGCTGGAGCGTCGGTGATGCGTTTGAGCGAGTCCCGGGCCATCGCCCGCGCCTTGCCCGGGTTCTCGAACGCGGACTGCAGCTGCATGAACCCGTACTTGGTGAGGATGCCCTCGAGCATGGGCGCCGCGGCCCGGCGTGAAGGATCAACGCCCACCTCGAGCTGCATCGGCGTACCGGAGAACGGCGCATCGCGTGCAGCGCCAAAGCCCTTTGGAATGACGATGAACGCGGCCTGATCGCCGCTGTGCACCGCACGCTCCGCGGCGACCTGCTCCGGGTAGAGCGTGACGTTCAGATCGCCCCCGGTGCTCAAATCCTTGACAAACGCCGAGGACCCGCTGCTCTGATCAAGATCAACCACGCCGACGCTGATCCCTCC
>DHLW01000192.1 GCA_002405485.1 Phycisphaerales bacterium UBA4658 | reverse complement strand
CCGCGCCCATCTCGCCCGGCGGCTGCAGCAGCGTCAGCGACAGCAGGTCCGTCGCCGCCACCACCAGCCCGCCCCCCCCGCCCGCCCCGTGCACGATCTCGCAGACTTCCTCGTAGCACTCCACCCGACCATCTGTCGTCGGATACTGCACCAGCACCCCACACACGCCCGAAAGATCCATCCCCTTCAGCCCGGCCCCCGGCCCACCCGTCCCCTTGCCGCCCATCGGCAGATCGATCTCGCGAATCTCCACGCCCATCGACTCGCCGCGGGTCTTCACCACGGCGATCGTCTGCGGGTGCGCATCGCTCGCGATCAGGAACGTCTTCTTTGATCCGTCCGCGCCGCCGGCGATGCCATAGCACATCGCCATCGCCTCGGCCGCCGCCGTGCCCTCGTCCAGCAAGCTCGCCCCTGCCAGCGGCAAGCCCGTCAGATCGCTCACCATGGTCTGGAAGTTCAGCAGGGCTTCCAGCCGCCCCTGTGCGATCTCCGCCTGATACGGCGTGTACTGCGTGTACCACCCCGGATTCTCCAGGATGTTCCGCAGAATCACCGGCGGCGTGATCGTGTCGTAATACCCCATCCCGATGAACGACCGCATCACCCGATTCTCTGACGCGATCGCCTTCAGCCGCTGCAGCGTCTCCGCTTCGCCGACCGGTGCGTCGTTCCGTGTCCGAAGTCCCTTCAAATCCATCGGGCGGCGCAAACGAATCTGCGACGGAATCGCCGCATCGACCAGCGCGTCCAGCGATCGATACCCGAGCATCCCGAGCATCGCCTGCATCTCGGCCTCGTCCGGTCCGATGTGCCGATGCGCGAACGTATCCGAGGGCGACACCACACCCGTATCAACCCGCGACGCTTGGTCCACCAGCGGGTCATGTTGCCCATGACCGTTGCTCGAAGAACCGGACCGGACAGACACTGGCGCAGGACTCGTGGTGTTGGGCATGGGTGTTCTGCTTCACTCTCGCCCGCCGCGCACTCGCGTGCCGCGTGGGCATGGCCAAGGGCGATCCCGGAAGGTCCCCCGATCGTAGGTACCGGTGATTCGAACACCAACCCGTGGCGATGCAGGCGGTAGCATCATCCCGGACATCCTGCCCTCCCATTCCGGACCAGCCGCACAAGTAAACCCCAGCCCGCACGCGAGATCACCGCATGTTGACCGACTCCAGGACTCTTCGCCGCTTCCTGCCGCTTCTGATGGGCGCCGGCGTGCTCGCACAGACCGTCCTCGCCGATACCTCGGCACGCCTCGCCGCGATCAAGTCCGACGTCCAGACCCTGGCCGATCCCGCCCTCCAGGGTCGCGGACCCGGGCTGCACGGCAACACGGTCGCGGCCAACCACCTCCAGCGCCGATTCGAAGAGCTTGGCCTCAACCCCGGCTTCAACATCGACGGCCAACCCACGTTCAAGCAGCCGTTCGAGGCCGGACGCAACGCCTCCATGGCCGCTGCACGAATGGGCGTGTACTCCGGCGAACTGGACGCACTCACCCCCATCACCATGTTCGACCATGGGAAGGACTTCATGGTCCTGGGGTGCTCGGCGAGCGCCGAGGTGAAGGGCCAGATCGTCTTCGTCGGCTATTCCATCGAGAAAGGCGGCCCAGATGGGTCCTACGCGACCTATCCCGAGAACGACGCCGAGACCCCGCTGGCCGGCAAGATCGCCTTGATCCTCCGCTTTGAACCCCTGAACCCCGAGGGCAAGAGCCAGTGGGCTGGCGCCGGTGCGACGTGGTCACCAGCCGCCGCCATTTCCTCCAAGATCGAAGCCGCCGTGCGACGCGGTGCGGCCGGGGTGATCATCGTCTGCCCCCCGGGCGCAGCAGACCCGCGCTGCGGCAAACTCGACCCGACCGAGTCGACAACGAGGTGGTTCTCCAATCTGCAGATCCCCGCCGCCCTGATGTCCGTCGACGCTGCCGATCGCCTTGTCAAGCTCTGCGACGCCGCCAACCCCGGGGGGGCCCGCTCGCTGGCCGACCTCAGAGCCATGGCCGACAAAGGCGGGGGACGCGTCGTGCTCGGGAGCCACACCGTCAAGCTCCTGGCCGAGATCGATCGCTCACCCCGACTGACGTGGAACGTCGGCGCCATGCTGCCAGGCCGCGGCAAGCTCATCCATGAGGTCGTCGTCGTCGGAGCCCATTACGACCACGTCGGGCTCGGATTCACCGGCGGCTCGCGCTCCGATGAGTACGGCGTGGTGCATCCTGGCGCCGACGACAACGCCTCGGGCACCGCCGGTCTGCTCGCGGTGGCCGACCTGTTGAAGGCCCAGTACGCGACAGCGAGCCAGAGCGACCTGCGATCGGTGCTGTTTCTGGGTTTCTCCGCCGAGGAGATGGGGCTCATCGGGTCGCGTTTCTTCACACGAAGCAACCAGGTTCCCGCATCGGCCATCACGGCCATGCTCAACCTGGACATGATCGGGCGCATGCGCAACAGCACACTCGAAGTCTCGGGCACGGGCACCGCCGAAGGTTTCAGCGACCTGCTCCGCCCGCTCTTTGACGCCTCCGGTCTGACCGTCAAGACCTCGCCCGGCGGACGCGGCCCGAGCGACCACGCGTCGTTCTACGCGGCGGGCATTCCCGTTCTGCACCTCTTCACCGGCCTGCACGAGGAGTATCACACCCCGCGCGACACCATCGACCTCATCGATCACGAGGGTGTCCTGCGAACCAGCGAGCTGGCCGCCAGCATCGCCTTCACCCTCGCCGCCCGGACCGACCGACTCACGTTCACATCCACCGACCGGGCCGGTCGCGGGGGCGATCAGCCGCCGCAGGGCGATGGCCCACGCATGGCGGGGCTCAAGGTGCGCTTTGGGATCAGCCCCGCCAGCTACGCCGACGGCGAGTCGGGCGTCGGCGTCGGTGAGGTCTTCCCGGGCACCAGCGCCGCCGAGGCCGGCATTCAGGCCGGTGATCGCCTCGTGCGCTGGAACGGCCAGGCCATCGCGGATGTTCCCGGCTGGATGGAGCTCATGTCCAAGCACGCGCCCGGCGACGTGGTCGATGTCGACCTCAAACGCAAGGGCGAGGACGTCACCGTTCGCGTGACTCTCAAGAGCCGAGATCAGACGCCCCGCTGACGCCCGGGCTCTCCCGTTCCCCACGCCCTCGTGCAGGAGCATGCCAGACGCCGACTTCGTCGCTCCGAAGTCGCGCGAAAACAGCATTCTAGGGTCACCCCGAGCAGGCGATCCGTGCCAGAGCGCCACGAGCAAAGTGCCCGCATGCTCGCATCGCCGACCTCCACTCGATAGCATGCAACGTGCGCACCCGGCCCGCATCGGCCCCGTGCGTGCGAACCACGGCTTGGATGCATCGATGCCGAAGTGGAGGCACATCAATGATCACGGCAACTCCTGAAATCGCCGCTCCTACGCGGAACGCGAAACTGGTCGGATGGGTGAACGACATGTCTGCCCTGTGCGCGCCCGACCGGGTCGTCTGGGTTGATGGTTCCCAGGGTGAATACGACCGTCTCTGCGACGAAATGGTCAAATCGGGCACGTTCGTCCGTCTGAACCCCGCCAAGCGTCCGGGATGCTTCCTTGCTCGCTCGCACCCCTCCGACGTGGCCCGCGTCGAGGAACGCACGTACGTCTGTTCCGCCGCCAAGGGCGACGCCGGACCCACGAACAACTGGGCCAAACCCGAGGAGATGCGTTCGACGCTGCGCACCATGTTCAAAGGGTGCATGCGCGGGCGCACGATGTACGTCATTCCGTTCAGCATGGGCCCCATCGGTTCGCCGATCGCCAAGATCGGCGTGCAGATCACCGACAGCCCCTATGTCGTCGTGAACATGCGGATCATGACACGCATCGGCCGGAAAGTGCTCGACACGCTCGCCGACGGTCCCTTCATTCCCTGCATGCACTCCGTCGGCGCGCCCCTCTCGCCGGGTCAGACGGACGTCGCGTGGCCCTGCGAGCCCGACATCGCCAAGAAGTACATCGTGCACTTCCCGGAGACCTATGAGATCTGGTCCTACGGCTCCGGCTACGGCGGCAACGCCCTGCTCGGAAAGAAGTGCCTGGCCCTTCGCATCGCCAGCGTCATGGCCCGCGACGAGGGATGGCTCGCCGAGCACATGCTCATCATGGGCATCTCCTCGCCCGAGGGCGAGAAGACTTATCTCGCCGCCGCCTTCCCAAGCGCCTGCGGCAAGACCAACCTCGCCATGCTCGTGCCCCCCAAGGCCTTCGACGGATGGAAGGTCACCACCGTTGGCGATGACATCGCCTGGATCAAGAAGTCTCCGGATGGCAAGCTGCACGCCATCAATCCCGAGGCCGGGTTCTTCGGCGTCGCGCCGGGAACCAGCGCCAAGTCCAATCCCAATGCCATGGCGGCCATCGCCAAGAACACCATCTTCACCAACGTCGGCCTGACCGACGACGGCGACGTCTGGTGGGA
>DHLW01000072.1:28004-28144 GCA_002405485.1 Phycisphaerales bacterium UBA4658 | reverse complement strand
CGGAGTACTGCTGGTTCGGGTTCTCTCGGCGGATGATGGCCTGGAGGTACTGGTAGACGGGGAGGTCGGTGTCCTCATCGGGCGGGAGCTGCTGGTAGTAGCCGATGACGACGTTGGCCCCGAGCTTGGCGGACCCGGCG
>DHLW01000072.1:25098-27826 GCA_002405485.1 Phycisphaerales bacterium UBA4658 | reverse complement strand
CGTGGTCTTGCCGGCCCCGTTTGGCCCGATGACGGCCCAGCGCTCGCCGCGCTGGATGGTGACGTTCAGATCATCGAAGAGCACCTTTTCCTCTGAGCGGACTTCGCCGGAGTCCTCGTCGATGGGGTGCAGGTACTTCTTGCTGGCGTCGCGGACGGTGACGACGTGATCGCCTGAGCGTGGGGCGGCGGGAAAGTTGAACCGCATGGCGCCCATCTCAACCGGGCGCTCGATGGCGAAGAGCTCCTTCTGCCGCTCGAGCTTGGAGAGGCGGCCCTGGGCTTCCTTGGCTCGCTGGCCGGCCTTGAATCGCCGGATGAACTCCTCTTCCTTGGCCCACTCGCTCTGCTGATTCTCGTAGGCCCTGGCCTGGGTGAGCAGCCGTTGCTTGCGGATGTCGACGAAGGCGGTGTAGTTGCCGGGGTAGTCAATGAGTCGCCCGCGTTCGAGTTCCTCGATGCGCTCCACGACGTGATCGAGCATGTAGCGGTCGTGGCTGATCATGAGCACTGCGCCGGTGAACTCGTGGTTCAGGAACTCCTCGAGCCACTCGACGCCGGCGATGTCCAGGTGGTTGGTGGGCTCGTCCAGGAGCAGAAGCTCCGGCGACTCCAGGAGCAGCTTGGCAAGCGCAAGACGCCCCTTCTGACCGCCGGAGAGCTTGCCCACCTGCAGGTTGAACTGCGCATCGGTGAAGCCCAGCCCGTGGAGGACGGCCTCGACGCGGTGGTCCGTGGCGTACCCGCCCCGGGCCTCGATCTCGTGCTGGATCTCGGACTGGCGGTCAAGGAGGCGCTGCAGAGCGTTGGGCTCGGCGTTCTCCGTCTTTTCCAGCTCGTGGTAGACGTCCTCGAGCTGGGCGTGGAGCTTGGTGAGCTCGATCAGCCCGGCCTTGGCCTCGTCCAGGAGCGAGCGGGAGAGATCGAGCTCGGGATCCTGGGTGAGATACCCGACGCGGCAGCTCTTGGCAACGGTGATGGAGCCCTGATCGGGCCTGATGCGGCCGGCGAGCATGCGCAGGAGCGTCGTCTTGCCGCACCCGTTGCGTCCAACCAGTCCGATGCGCTGCCGCTGGTCGACCGAGAGCGAGACGCCGTCCAGCAGCACGCGGGTGCCGATGGAATAGCGGAGATTGGTGGCGGCGAGCAATGCCATGTGAAGGGTCGGTGGTGCCTTGGTGTGGAAAAGTGCGGAGCAGGGATGGTATTCACGCACGCGACCGCGCTCCGGCTGTATGCTGCGGCCTCGGCGGCATGGCGATCGATCGGCGACCGCCTTGGAAGATAGAGGTCCTTGTACAGGAACCACGCATGCGAGCTGTGTTGAGTGTGGTGGCGTTGGTGATGTCGGCCGGAGCGGCCCTGGCCCAGTCTCCCGGGCAGCCGGTGGACGCAACGCTGTCGTCCGGCGACGTGATCCGCGGGGTGCTGGTGAGCGACGACGGCACGAACGTGGTGATCAATCACCCGGTGCTGGGCCAGCTCACGCTTGCCAGGACATCCATCGCGGCGATGGCGGTGGTTCCCGAATCGGCCCCGCCCCCCCCGCCCCCTCCGCCACCACCCCCGCCGGCTCCACCGGCGCCGGAAGTCAAGCCCGACCCGGACTCGTTCTTCAAGGGCTGGACGGGGAACGTCGAGTTCGGCCTCAATGGCGCCGACGGCAACACGCAGAACCTGAGCTTCCGGGCCGCCGTCAACGGCAAGCGGGAGACGAGCAAGACGGTGACGACCGCCGGCGCGCTGTACCTGTACGGGACGCAGGACGGGGACAAGAACCAGGACCGAGCGGAGTTCAACCTCCGCAACGACTGGAAGATCACCCCGCCTTGGCGGATCTATGCCCTGGGCAAGGCCGAGTACGACACGTTCCAGGACTGGGTGTGGCGGACGAGCGCGTTCGCCGGTCTTGGGTACGAGTTCGTCAAGACCGACCGCACGCTGCTGCTTGGTCGTATCGGCGCCGGTGTCACCAAGGAGTTCGGCGGGATGGACAACCGCATCCAGCCGGAGCTGGACATCGGTGCGGACTTCGAGCACAAGATCGACGATCGCTCCAAGATCTTTGCGACGGCGGACTTCTATCCGAGTCTGCAGGACTTCTCCGATTACCGTGCCGTGGGCAAGGCCGGGTACGAGATCGTCGTCGATCCGACTTCCAACATGTCCCTGAAGCTGGGCGTGGAGGACCGCTACGACGCCACGCCGGGCGAGGGAAAGAAGCGCAACGACATCACCTACTTCGCGACCTTGTCGTTCAACTTCTGATCATGCGGAGGACTCACGGAGCGCCGCGAGCCCGGGAGCAACGGCGATCCCGGGCGTGCGGCGAGTGATCCTGCGGAGGTACAGGTGTGGGGGGGGACTTGATGGTTCGGCAATGTCGATGCTGGACGTTCGTCATGGGCAAGTGCGTGCGGGTCATGTCGGTGTCGGCGATCGTGGCCGGAGCGTGCTGCGCCCACGCCGCACGGCCCGAGACCGCCCCTGATCCGGTGCCCGCGGCAGCCGCGGCGGCGGGTCCGTCGGCGGTTCGGGTCGAGCTGACCAATGGGGACGCATTCCACGGGATCATCGTGGAAGACGCCGACCCGATCGTGATCGAGCACGCGATCGTCGGACGCCTGAGCATCCCGAGATCGACGGTGAAGTCGGTTGTTCCGCTGCAACCGGCCACGACACCGACGGCCAGTCCACCCGTCCCGCCCCCGCCGCCATCCCCGACACAG
>DHLW01000072.1:22947-24937 GCA_002405485.1 Phycisphaerales bacterium UBA4658 | reverse complement strand
GCCCCGGCACAGACTCCGGCCCCGACTCCCCCGGCTCCGGCTCCGGTACCAGAGGTCCCGATCGTGGTGGATGTTGTGCCAGCGCCCCCTCCGGCCAGTGTGGCGGCAACGCCTTTGGCTCCGACGGTGGCTGAGGAACCGGGCTGGCTGGATTTGTGGAAGTTCCAGTTTGAGGGGGGTTGGAACGGCTCGTCGGGGGTCAGCAACCAGCAGAGTTTTCGTATTCGCGTATCGGGCGTGCGTGCCGCGAGCGAGACGTCGACGACCGCGAGCGTGCTCTGGCAGCATCAGCAGGTGGAGGGCGAGGCCCGGTCCAACAATGTGATCGTGGACGCCCGGAACGACTGGAATCCGGGGCCCAAGGGGGGATGGGGCTTCTTCGTCGCGGGAAACAGTGAATACAACGAGTTCGCCTCGTGGGACTTCCGCGTCTCGGCGAACGCCGGGCTGAGCATCGATCTGGTCAAGGAGAGCGACCTGACGATCGTCACCCGGGCGGGCTTCGGGGGAACCAAGGAGTTCGGCTCGGTTCGCACCGACCCCAAGGCGGAGCTCTGGCCGAGCATGGACGTGCTGTACACGATCGACGAGCGATCCAAGATCGGATGCTCGATCACCGGAGCGCTGAACATCGAGGACGTGGACGCCTCACGCGCCAGCATCAAGGCGTGGTACGAGGTGATGCTTGATCCCAAGAGCAACGTGAGTCTGAAGCTGGGGATCGAGGATCGATACGAGCCATCACCGGCCCTTGGTCGGGAGAGCCACCAGCTCGACTACTACGCCGCGATCGTGTTTCCGTTCTGATGGCCCGGGCGCCGGAGAGCTCCGACCGTCGCCAAAGCACAGCGGGGCGCCGATGGGCGCCCCGCGGGTTGGGTCGTGCGTGCTCGTGGGCGTCGATCAGGTGACGATGGCGGTGGCGTTCTCGATGGCCTCGACCGCGGCCCGGACGGCAAAGGGCTTCTTGAGGAAGCTGTCGAAGCCCTGGGTCTTGAGCGTCGCGAGCTGGCCGTCGGTGAGCTTGCCGCTCATGGCGATGATCTTGCACATCTGCAGCTCCTCGTCGGAGCGGACGAAGTTCGCGAGATTGCGAGCGTCAGCCTCGCCCAGATGAATGTCCAGCAGCATGACGTGCGGCTTGAAGCGCTCGGCCTCCATGCCCGCCTGGAAACCGTTCAGAGCCGTGCGGACCTCGTAGTTCGTGCGTTCGGCGAGCACCTTGCTCAGGACGTCGACGATCTCCTGATCGTCGTCGACGATCAGGATTCGGGTCTTGCCGCCGGCGATCCCATCGAAGGGAATGCCGTGCTCCTTCATGAACCGCATGAGCTGGCTGACGGGAATGCGACGGTCCTTGGATCCGGGGATGCGATAGCCCTTGAGCACGCCCGTGTCGAACCACTTGCTCACCGTGCGCGGGGCAACGTTGCAGATCTTGGCCACCTCGCCGGTCGTGAGAACGTCCTTGTCAAACGAATGCATGTGAACCTCGCGGGGTGGAACTGGGGGTCGGTGTCTCTCGATCTGAGGGCCGGGCACTGACAGCCGCTGCACACACAGGCGGCTGCCCGGCGACGGTCGTTGATCGACCACCCACGGGGGGCTCTTGACGGTCGCTCCGGTCTCGCGGAGCAAATCGCCTATCCGGACTCAGACGATTGCGCCAGGAGGCCGGAGAAGGGGGGCCCGCAGAGACGATTCGGCGCTCCAGACCGCGGGCCTGTGCGCCGGTTTCGGTGCCGCCATCGGCGAGCTGGGGAAAGTCTGGCTCAGGATGTGCCTCAGTCAGGCAAAAACCGGGCCGTGGTCAGCACTCGGCGTCAACCCGGTCGGCATGTATCGCTTCCTCACCCAAAGTGGGTGTCCAAGACTGGCTTCCATGAGCCACTGGCTCCCCCAGACACCATCGCACGTGCCGCACATCTCAGAACGGCCGTGGCGGTCGGGCGGCGGGTGGTAGGGGGAAGCGGCGAGGGGGTGGGGGGGG
>DHLW01000072.1:21862-22794 GCA_002405485.1 Phycisphaerales bacterium UBA4658 | reverse complement strand
ATTGACAGGAGGGGCTGAGTTCAGTACGTTACGGTCCGTGTTTTCTGGACCCTGATGCTCGCCGAGGGCATCCGGGTTGGTGTTGTGTTCGTAGCGTGTTGACTCAAGGGACAGGCCCGCATGGAAGGCGGCGTCCCGAGCCGGACCGGCAGCATGCCAGACCGGCGGAAGCAGAAGTCGGATACGTCGCCGGGACCACATCGGTCTTGGCCACGAGGAGTTCACCGTGCCGCAGCGCTCGTCCACCGATCTTCGGATGGTTTCCACGTTGGTTCTTGTTGCCGGGCTTGCGCTTGCCGCTCCGGCGTGGGGTGATGCCCCAAGCGACCCGGTGGTGGACAAGGACCAGGCGGCCAAGGACGCATCGGCGCTGGATGATTTCGTGCACTATGTGTTCATCGATCGCGGGGACGTTGCCCAGCAGGTTGGGCAGGGGCTGCTGGATCGGAAGCTGGATCCAGCCGCGTTTGCGGCCCTGGTGGATTCGGGGGTGGGCGCGGACCGGTTCATCAAGGCCGTCGCCCGAGCGCAGCGGCAGCCGGGGCTGGAGGGCGTGGCCTCGAGCCTGTCCAAGCTGTATGACGCGGGCAAGCTGGCGTCGATCCGCAATCCGGACTCGATCACGGCGGCAATCGAGATGCTCTCGGGCGACCTCAGGCAGAGGTCGATCGGGCGGGAGCGGCTGCTGGCCGCGGGTGAGTACGCGGCTCCGCAGCTCTTCAACGTGCTGCTCTCGGGGAACAAGCCGGCGCTGGCGTCTGAGGTTCGGAGCGTGCTGATCGAGATGGGTCGGCACAGCGTGATGCCGCTGGCGACCGCGCTCCCGCTGCTGCAGCCGGCGCAGCAGGAGCTGGTCGTGAAGATCCTGGGCGAGATGCCGCAGACGCACGCGTTGCCGTTCCTGTACGACCTTCAGGCGACGACGAGCAACG
>DHLW01000072.1:20522-21559 GCA_002405485.1 Phycisphaerales bacterium UBA4658 | reverse complement strand
CCGAGCACGGGGCTGACGTTCCAGGCGGTGGACGCGTCGGTGTATCCGTCGACGATGGCGATGCGGCTGAGCGAGCTGGCGCTTCGGCGTGACGCGGCGAACACGCGAGCGGTGAGCACGTGGATCGCGGGGAACTTCACGCGGGAGCTGCGCTCGCCGGAAGGGTATGAGAATCCTGTGTATCCGGCGGTTGGCCGGGACGCGATGTACTACGCGGTGGCCGCTGGGCCGAGCATCTGCCAGAGCGTGCTCGCGCAGGCGCTGGACGGGTCGGACACGCCGCTGGCTCGCAAGGCCCTTGCCGCGCTGGAAAAGACGGGCGGGAGAGACCTGTGGACAATCTCTCCGGGCTCGGGCGACCGGAAGCCGCTGCTGGAGGCGCTGCGATATCCGAACCGGCGCGTGCAGTATGAGGCGGCGCTGGCGATCGGCTCGGCGCAGCCCAAGGACGCGTTCCCGGCTGCTGAGAGCGTGGTGCGAACGCTGGCCGGCAGCATTCGGGACGCCAAGGCCAAGTACGCGCTGATCATCGCGAGCACGACCGAGGAGCAGTCATCACTGAGCGATCAGTTCCGGGCTCGCGGGTTCACGGTGCTGCCCCCGGCGAGCAATCTGCAGGACGTGTCGCAGGCGATCGCCGACGCTCCGGGCGTGGACATCATCGTGTCGCAGCTTCCCAGCTCGGCGACGGGAGAGCTCATCGCACAGGCGCTTGGCGACTCGCGGCTGCGGGCGACGCCGGTGCTGGCGCTGGTGACGACCCAGGGGTACCTCGAGCAGTATCCGAAGTACGCGCGGGAGATCCGGGTGCGGCTGCTTCGCGAGGGCGTGAGCCCCAAGGACATCGAGGCCGCCGGGGACGACCTGATCACGCAGGCCAGCGGCGGTCTGATTTCCGGTGACGAGGCGGAGATGTACAAGGCCCGGTCGCTCTCGGTGCTCCGCGATCTGGCGGTGAGCGGGAGCGGGGTGCTGAACATCGTCGAGGCCCAGGGGCCGCTGGTGGCGGCGATGGGCGAGGCCGAGGGCGCGGTGCG
>DHLW01000072.1:12379-20251 GCA_002405485.1 Phycisphaerales bacterium UBA4658 | reverse complement strand
GGCAGATCGACGCCCTTGTCGGGCTCGCAGGAACGGCGACGGGCGAGCAGGCGGTGGCGGCGGCCGCGCTGCTTGGCGCTCTCAACCTCCAGAACCGGAGCGTTGTCCCGCTCATCCTGGGCGAGAGCGACGGCAAGTAAGCTCGCGGGCTTTCAGCACACGCACACGAAAACGCCCCGAGGGCAATCCCCGGGGCGTTTGTGTTTCCTCAGCCTGAAAGAACCGGCGGGTCAGTTCGCGGGGGCCGGAGAGGCGGCATCGACCGGTCGGAGATCGATGACCACGGGGTAGTGGTCGCTGGCATAGCCCGCCGGCGGGGCGGTCGAGCGCCAGTCCACGCCCTCGGGGCGCTGCATGGTGCCGAGCACGAACCGGGACTCCTTGATGAGTTCGCCGGCGGCGTTCTGGTTGAGGAGGATGAGGTCGATGGCCCGGCCGGAAACGTGGGTCAGCCAGGTCGGGTCGTTCCGATCGGGGAGGTCCCCGAAGGCGTCGATAAAGCCGGAGGTGAGATAGGTCTGCACGGACTTCTCATCGGGCTTGGCGTTGAAGTCGCCGACGATCAGGATGTTGGCGGCGGGGTTCTGCGTCTGGAAGTCCTTGGCCCAGGAGAGCACCTGAGCGGCCTCGGCCTCGCGCTGGTAGCTGTGGAAGGGGCCGCTCTTGTGGTGGAGGACGAAGAGGGTGAGCTCGTAGGGCCTGCCACCGGCGTCCTTGGAGGGAATGGTCGCCGTCACGCGCAGCGGCGAGCGGGCCATGGTGATGGGCTTGCCGGCGTCGCGGTTGGCTCGGCGGCCGAGTTTGTCCGGGTGCTTGGCCTCGAGCGTGGTGTTCGGCCAGTTGGCCTCGTTGGAGAGGGGATACCGGCTGAGCACGGACTGCTCGATCCCTCGGCCATCGCCGGCATCGAGCGAGGAGACATAGGTG
Organism: Phycisphaerales bacterium UBA4658; assembly: GCA_002405485.1. Classification (GTDB taxonomy): domain Bacteria; phylum Planctomycetota; class Phycisphaerae; order Phycisphaerales; family UBA1924; genus UBA4658. Next base: position 19,324 of record DHLW01000072.1, on the reverse strand, counting down.
TATCCGAGATCCTTGAGGTGATCATCGCGGAACTTCAGCAGCACGTCCTTCGAGGCGATTTCCTGCAGCGCGAGAATGTCGGCGTCAATCGCCTTGATCGCGGCGGCCAGAGAAGCCCGGTGTTCGTCGGGCTTGCGCGGTGTCGGGGTGCGATCCGGCTCGTCGCTGGCCTGCTCGGAGTCGAAGAGATTCTCGATGTTGTAGGTCGCAATGCGGAGCGCGCCGGCCGGTCGAGGGATCGGGTCCTTGCGACCGTGGCGGATGAGCCCCTGCGTGGCGGCGGGCGGGGTCTGCGTCGCATCGGATGCGGGAGCGGGGACCTTCTCCGGGTTCGCGGGCGCCTTTGACGCCGGCGCGGCGGGCGGCTGGCTGGTCAGGGCGAGAGCCGAGGCGATGCCCGCGCCCGCGATGGCCAGGACCGAGAGGCCGATGAGCACACGCTGGGCATGGCGGACGCCCGCGGCGTGATCGATGGGCGACTTGTCGGACGGAGTGGAACGGGCGTGATCGCAACTGCAGTTTCGGCAAGCCATGAAGGCAAACTCCGGAGGGAGGCGTGCGGACGCGGATGGTAGCCGAACAGCTTGCGATCGGACGCGCATGCGCGGCAGAGAGCACGCGACGATCAGCCGGAAGTTCCGCGGACGAGCTTGGCGACATCGTCGCGGATGAGCGTGCGGGGTAGATCCCATGTGTAGAACATGTGGCCGCCGTCGTAGACCGAGAGGGTGACCCTGTCGCGGAGCTTTGGCGGCAGTCGGAGGGTGGCGATGCTCTGGGCGGTGGCGAAGTAGGTGGTGACGAGATCGAATCGACCGTGGGCGACAAGCAGTTGCATGTGGGGGTTCATGGCCTGGCCGTAGCGCATGTCATCGGCACACTCGAGTTGCCGTGCCCAGTACCCCTCCGAGCGATCGTCGATCCACTGCTTCCAGGCATCTTCGCAGAGCAGAACGTACTCGCGGGAGGTATCGACACCGAGTGTGCCGCGGAGCAGCGTGTTGGCGCCGGCAGTGAAGGAGGACATGATTCCTGAGAGCGTGGGGTCTGGGTTGGCGTCGCCATCGCGATCGGGGAAGACATTCGGCCCGGTGATGGCCGCGTCGTAGTACCCGCAGACGAGGCCCTGATCGCGGAGCAACTCGCGGACGAAGTGCTCGGGCTTGATGCGGCCGCCGGAACGGTGGACGATCTCGGGGCTGCGCCCGACGAGATCGGCGAGCGTGTCGAGCGTCTTCTTGCGCGAGCTTGGCGCGGCCCGTTCGCCCTGGATGAGCAGGAGGGCCAGTTCGCTCGTGGCAAAGGCCTCGGCCTTGGCGGCGAGTTCGGCGGGCTTGAGCCCGGCGAAGCGGCCGCGGGTCTTGCGGTGGTACCCGGCGGCCAGAGCCATGGACGGGGTTCCGGTGATCCAGGTGGCGAGGTCGTAGTCCGAGCCGTTGATGGAGAGGAAGTCGATCGCGGGAGAGATCATGATCGCCCCGCTCAGCCCGACGCCGCGTTCGGGGAGCGCACGCATGAGCTTGCCCACTCTGAATCCGCCGTAGCTCTCGCCGGCGATGTAGACGGGGCTCTGCCACCGATTGAAGCGGCTGAGCCATGCGGCGACGGTCTCGCAGAGCACGTCGATGTCGCGCTTGATCTTGAAGAACCCCTTCTTGGCGTCGGGCAGTTCCTTGGTGCGTTTCTCGCGCTTGTCGTCGTCGGCGTCGAAGGCCTGCTGCTCGAGCCGGGCCTCGTGCACGGTTCTGCTGAACCCGGTGCCGACGGGATCGATGAAGACCAGGTCGGCAAAGTCCAGCCAGTGCTCTGCGTTTGGCAGGATGCGGGCGGGAGGCGGCAGAGAGCGACCGTCGGGAGAGAAGCCGACGCGCAGCGGCCCCGCGGTGCCCAGGTGCAGGAACGCCGACGCCGCGCCAGGGCCGCCGTTGAACAGGAACATGACGGGTCGTGCCGTTGCACGATCGCGCTTGGCGTCTTCGCGCTGGTAGGCGGTGAAGAAGACTTCGGCGGCGGGGATGCCGTGCTCTCGCACGATGATCCAATCGGCGGTGGCTCGCACGGTTCGGCGGCGGGCGTCGCCGGGGAGGGGAATGCTGCGCTCGGCGCCTCGGGGCGGCGTGTACGACGTTCTCGGGAGTTCGGGGGCGGCGGAAGGGACCTTGGCCACGGGCATGCTCCTGTCTGAGCGGACGACCCGGAGCGTACCACATCGTCCCGCCCGCCAGCGAAGAAGCGCGGAGGGCATCTGGCCAACCGGCGGAATCAGCACCGGCGCGCCCATACCGTGAGAGCGTGACTCCGCAGGCGGCCCATGAACGATTGCTCCCGCTGTATCGGCGGCTGGACGAGGTGTCGATCGCCGACGCTCGGCGGTATCGGGCGCGGCTTCGGCATCTGGAGCGCGCGGTGCGGCATGATCGCGTGCGGTCGGGCGATGGATCCCGCGACGCGAGCGGACGGGCCGAAGAAGCGCTCAAGGTGATTGCCGAGCAGATCGAGCGGTCGGCGCGGCGTCTGGAGGAGCGGCGCTCTCGCGTGCCGCAGGTGAGCTATCCGGTCGATCTACCGGTGGCAAGACAGCGCGACGAGATCGTGGCGGCGATCCGTGAGCATCAGGTCGTGGTCGTGTGCGGCGCGACCGGCTCGGGCAAGACCACGCAGATTCCGAAGATGCTCCTGGAGGCCGGGTGCGGCGTGCGGGGCATGATCGGGCACACGCAGCCCAGGCGGATCGCGGCGCGGGCGGTGGCCGCGCGAGTTGCCGACGAGCTTCAGACGCCGCTGGGCCCAGCGGGCGTGGTGGGGTACAAGGTGCGATTCACGGACCACACCGGCGATCACGCGCTGATCAAGCTGATGACCGACGGGATCCTGCTCGCCGAGACGCAGGGCGACCGGTATCTGAACGCGTACGACGCGTTGGTGATCGACGAGGCGCACGAGCGTTCGCTGAACATCGACTTTCTGCTCGGGTATCTTCGGCAACTGCTGCCGCGACGGCCCGACCTGAAGCTGGTGGTGACGAGCGCGACGATCGATCCGCAGCGGTTTGCGGAGCACTTCTCGCTGCCGGGCAGGCCGAGGCCGCCGGTGATCGAGGCGTCAGGACGGACGTATCCGGTGGATGTGGTGTATCGCCCGCTGGAATCGCCGCACGACGGCGAGGAGGATATCGATCTTGAGCAGGCGATCCTGCGTGCGGTGGACGAGCTGAGCACGCTCGATGGGGCGCGTCCGGATCCGGGGGATGTGCTGGTGTTCCTGCCCGGGGAGCGTGAGATTCGCGAGACCGCCGAGGCGCTGCGGAAGCATCAGCTTCGTCCGGCGCATCGCGTGGACGTGATTCCGCTGTTTGCGCGTCTGAGCGCGGAGGAGCAGCAGCGGGTCTTTCAGCGTGAGAAGGGTCGCCGGCGGATCATCTTGGCGACCAACGTGGCCGAGACGTCGCTCACGGTGCCGGGCATCCGGTACGTGATCGACTCCGGGCAAGCGCGGATCAGCCGATACTCGCCGCGGATCAAGGTGCAGCGGCTGCCGATCGAGCCGATCAGTCGGGCAAGCGCGAACCAGCGATCTGGGCGATGCGGGCGGGTGGAGCCGGGCGTGTGCGTGCGGCTGTACTCGGAGGAGAGTTTCAACGCGCGCCCGGAGTTCACGGATCCGGAGATCCTGCGGACGAACCTGGCCTCGGTGATCCTGCAGATGCATGCGCTTGAGCTGGGAGACATCGAGGACTTTCCGTTCATCGATCCGCCGGATCCGCGGGCGGTGCGGGATGGATACGACACGCTTCTGGAGATCAACGCGCTGCAGTCCGGCGGGCTGCGGATGACGCTGACGGAGATCGGTCGGCGACTCGCCCGCCTGCCGATCGACCCGCGAATCGGACGCATGCTGCTGGCGGCGGAGCACGAGCGGTGTCTGAGCGAGGCGCTGGTGGTGGCGGCGGCGCTCTCGACGCAGGACCCGCGCGAGCGCCCGATCGACCGTGCCGCCGAGGCCGATGCCAAGCACGCGATGTTTCGCGACGAGGGGTCGGACGTGCTCTCGTTTCTCAAGCTCTGGCACGAGCTTCACGCGCAGCAGAAGCGGCTGAGCGGCAGCGCGTTCCGACGATGGTGCCGGGAGCACTTCATCAACTTTGTGCGATTCCGCGAGTGGCACGACATCCACCATCAGCTCCGCGAACTGATGACCGACATGGGCGCCAGGACCAACGATCGTCCCGCGCGACCGGACGGCATCCACCGGGCCCTGCTCAGCGGGCTGCTCTCGTCGATCGGCAAGCGCTCGGACAGATCTCGGGCGGAGATCATGGCCGGCGAGGGGGAGTATGACGGCGCACGAGGCGTCCGCTTCAGCATCTTCCCGGGCTCCGTGCTGTTCCGCCGGGACGCGGCGAGCGGCCAGCGGACCACGCCGGCGCCGAGCGGTCGGCGCGGCGCAGACGAGGAGGGCGATCGCCCTCGGGCGCCGCGCTGGGTGATGGCCGCGGAGATCGTCAAGACGACTCGGACCTACGCCAGAACGATCGCACCGATCCAGCCGTCGTGGATCGAGGAGATCGGCGGCCACCTGGTCAAACGCACGTACGCCGAGCCGCACTGGGACGCGGATCTGGCGCGTGCGAGCGCGTATGAGACGGTGACGCTGTTTGGTCTGGAGATCGTGGCGCGCCGGAAGGTCGACTTCTCGACGATCGATCCCAACGTCAGCCGGGCGCTGCTCATCCAGCACGCGCTTGTGGGGGGTGAGTATCTCACGCCGGCGAAGTTCTTCTCGCACAACCACGCACTGACGAGCCAGATCAAGGACCTGCAGGAGCGGGCTCGCACGCGCGACCTCCTCGCCGACACTGCCGCGTTGTATGCGTTCTATGACCAGCGTGTTCCCCGGGATGTGTCGAGCGTCAAGGACTTTGAGCAGTGGCGTCGGCGGGCGGAATCGCGCGATCAGAGCGTCCTGCTCATGCGCAAGGCGGACGTCCTGGCCCCGGGCAAGGTCGAGCCGCCGGCCGAGCAGTATCCCGACGTGCTGCGCGTGGGCGACCGCGATCTGCTGCTGGAGTATCGCAACGATCCTGCGCACATCGAGGACGGGGTGACGCTCGTGGTGCCGGTGGAGATGCTCCCGGCGCTTGCCGCCCAGCGGCTGGAGTGGCTGGTGCCCGGGCTCCTGCGAGAGAAGGTCGAGACGCTTCTGCGGGAACTGCCCAAGGCGGTGCGAGTGAGCTTCGTTCCCGCGAGTCAGACGGCCGAGGCGGCGCTCGCGCGAATGACCTTTGCCCGAGGAGGTCTGATCGAGTCGCTCACCGGGGCGCTGCGCGAGATGACGGGGGTGTACGTCGCTCAGGATCACTGGAACCATGCACTTGCGCGTCTGCCGACGCACCTGTTCATGAACCTGCGCGTGTTGGATGCGCAGAAGCGCGTGCTCGCGATCGGGCGCGACCTCTCGAAGATCCGGCGTCAGCTCCGCGGGCAGGACGAGGCCTCGCTGGTGGCGATCCCCGACGGCCCGTGGAATCGCTCCGGCGTTCTGCTCTGGGACTTCGGCGACATGCCCGAGAGCGTCGACGTGCGCGTGCCCTCGCTGGGGCGGGTGATGACGCTCTTTCCCGCACTTGCCGACGAGGATGCCGCGGAGGAGGTCTCGCTTCGACTGCTGGTCGATCGAGAGCGAGCGGAGCGCACGCACCGCCTCGGCGTCCGCAAGCTCTTCTTTGTTCAGGTCCGCCGCGAGTGCCGCTCGCTGGTTCGGACAACACCGGGCATCGAGAAGCTCGACCTTCTGGCGCTGAGCGCCGAGCAGGCCGTGCCTGGCTGCGTGTCGGGGGGCATGCCCGATGGGTTCAAGAGCGGCATGTTCCACGAGCAGCTCGCGGAGCTGATCGCGGCGCGGGCGTGGGAGGGCTCCGCAACGGACGCTTCGCGGCTTGAGGGCCGGCCGGACGACGCGGCGATCCGCAACAAGGCCCGCTTCGACGCCGCGGTGAACGAGCGATGGAACCACATCGGCCAGTCGGGTCGCGATGTTCTCGCGCTCGCCGAGCGCGTCGTGCGCGAGATCGCGGCGATCGGCCTGACCCTTGGGCCGAAGCTCAACGGCCGCGAGGAGACCGAGCGGCTGGCGGGTCTGCTCGGTCCGAACGCCGGACTGCTCCATGGCGTGCTGCTCGACCTGCGCGTGCAACTCGCCTTCCTGCTCGCCCCGCGTTTCTGGACCCGCACGCCGCTGAACTGGCTCTGGCAGTATCCGAGATATCTCGGATCCGTTCGCCGGCGGCTGGAGCGGCTGGTCGTCGCCGACGTTTCGGGTCATGGCGGCCCAGCGCGTGAGCTTCGGCTGCTCAACGAGTTTGCGCCGTGGTGGAGCCGCTTCCGAGTGCGCATCGAGCAGGGCGGGGCGGCGGCCCGAGCCGATACCGAGCTCATCCAGTACCGCTGGATGCTGGAGGAGTTCCGCATCTCGCTGTGGGGTGATGCCGAAGGACGGCAGGCCACGCTCATGCCCGTCTCGCCCAAGCGGTTGGAGCAGCAGTGGGGGAAGGTGCGAACCGACGAGGGCTGAATCCGAGACGGCGGATCCGCCGGTGTGCGTTGCACGCGGAGCTGCGAGGAGGATCGGCTCGATCCGCAACTACCGATGTCCAGCACCTGCGCCAGCGGGGTTTGCGTCGACCGACGCGGCGACGTCTCGGCCGCGTTTCTCGTTCACGAGCAGTGTCAGCCCGAGACCGACGAGCAGAAAGCCCGCGAGGACGAGCAGCGACGCTGGCGTGCCGAACGCGTCTTTGACCACGGCGAAGGGAATCGTGAAGACGGCGGCGAGCTTGAAGACCAGCCCCCAGAGCCCGAAGACCTCTCCGGTGCGGCTCGCGGGAGCGAGAAATCCGACGAACGCGCGGTTCGCCGAACCCAGCGACCCGAGGCCCGCGCCCAGCAG
>DHLW01000072.1:5013-12128 GCA_002405485.1 Phycisphaerales bacterium UBA4658 | reverse complement strand
CGTGAGCAACCAGAGCAGGAGCAGCAGCACAGTGGTGTTCTTGTGTCCGATGCGATCTTGAAGGGCCATGGGCACGAGCGTGCCGAAGACCCCGCTGACAGTAATGACCCCGACGAAGCCGACAAGTTGCACGTCGCTGAAGCCGAACTCCTCGGCGATGATGCTCGCGAAGAAGACGACGACGCTCATGCCCGTGCCGTAGAACAGCGACGCGAACAGAAGGACGACCAGGTCTCGAAACTCGCGCGTGGCGCGAACCGATGATACCAGCCGAGACACCCCGGCGGCGAGGGCGTTGCGGCGCGGGCCCGCAAGGGGCGAGGCGCGCTCTCGGAGCCAGATGGCCGTGGGCACGAGAAACAGCAGAAACCACAGGCCCGCGAACACAAACAACGGCCGCCAGGACTCGGGAGACTTGAGGCCCAAGGTGAGCATGACCGCGGCGGTCGCGGCGAGGATGATCAAGGCCGCGGCGTACGCGACGCCCCAACTGAACGCCGACACCCTGCCGAGCTGCTCACGACGCGCAATCTCCGGCAGGAACGAGGCAAGGAAGTTCTCGCCAAGCGAATAGGCGACATTGGCCGGGATGTAGAGGAGCGCGGCGAGCCAGAACTGCCCGGGCTGGATGAGCCCGAACAGACACGTGAGCACGCCGCAGACGATCCCCGAGCCGATCAGACAGATCTTCTTGGACGCCCGTTCGTCGCTGATGGCCCCGAAGATCGGCGACAGAGCGACGGTGATGAGCATGCTCGATGCGAACGTGAGCGACCACATGGTGTTCCGGGTCGCCGGGTCCGTCACGACCACCTGCGTAAAAAAGATCGAGAAGAGCAGGGTGTTGATGAGCAGCGTGAACGACTGATTGGCGACGTCGAAGCTGATCCACGACCAGATGACACGCTGCTGCGGCAGATTGGCAAGGGGATAGATGGATCGGCTCGGCATCGCGCTTCAGCGTATCTGATCCGCCCGCGAACGGTGGGGGGGTGCACTTGCAAGTCGCCTGGCCAGAAACTCGGCCTGGATCTCCTTGGCCTCGTTGCTCACGCGTCCGAAGCCGGCGTGCTCCTGCGGCGCGCCCGTGCTCGACCACGTGCGGTGTTCGATCATCTCCGGGTCGGCCCCAAGAGCGCGGTAGTGCTCACAGAGTCTGGTGAGAAAGCCGCTCTGCACACGCCAGGGCACGATCGCATCCGCCTCGCTGTGCAGAGCCAGCAACGGCAGTGGCACAAACCCAGGCGGTGGGGGGGTGGACAGGTGCTGCATGGGGTCCAGCGGCTCGATCACCTCCGCTGATGCGCTCAGGCCCCACGGATGGCTCCCGGTCTGTGGGTGGTACAAGCCAAGCAGATCGCCGCTCGTGCACTCCACGGCGGCGCACCTGAACTCATGCCGCGGCGGCATGCACAGCCGACGGAGCGTCGCCATGCCCCCCAGCGACATGCCCCCGATCCCGAGTCGATCGAGGTCAAAGACGCCTTGCCAGATCGGATCGGCGATCGACTCGACCACGTGATCGATCTCGCCCAGCGCGTCGCGGAGGACGGCCAGGGTGTGGGCCGGCGCCTCGGCGCGGGCGTCGGCGCGTTCGCCGTGGCCGGGCAGGTCGATCGAGACCGCCGCGATCCCGCGCTTGAGCCATCGCGAGAACCGGCCGGCGTCGATTTCCTTGTACGCCGTCCGGCCGTGCATCCACAGCATCGTCGGCGCCGGGTGGATCCAATCCGGATGGATCAGCAACGCCGGCACCCCGCCGGGAACAGCGTTCTTCGCCAGACGGACGGTTCGAGCGTGCGACGCAAGGGAAGTGGGGAGGGCACGAAAACGGTCAACGAGGTCCGGCTTGAAGTCCGGTTGCGAGGGTGAAGGGCAAGAATCCGCGCTCATATGTCGCAGCGTAGTGGGCCCGACGCTGGTACCATCCCCGGTCGCATGGGACGATTGCCGTCACCATGCGCTTTGGGAGCATTCTGCATGCGCACACGGGCCGAGCGTCAAGGTCGATTTCCCGGAATGATTCACGCGCTGGCGATCGGCATCGCCGCACTTGCAGCCGCCGGCTCGGCGTATGCCCAGGGGACACCGGGTGTGTCTCAAGGCGTGGAGTCGGAGAAGGGCGGCATCGCCCGATTCGCTCCGGCCGGGTCGGACTTTGCCGGCTTCCCGCCCTCGATCGCGCTCAAAAACCCGGTCGGGCTCAAGACGACCGCCGCAGACCCGAAGTTCGCCGTCACGCCGTTGTTCTGGAAGTCCGCGGACGGGCGGTACTGCGTGAAGGTGGACATCGATGCCGGAACCTCGCTCTACGGCACCGGCGAGATCGCCGGACCGCTGCTGCGCAACGGCCGCCGAACCATCTGCTGGAACACCGACGCATATGGATACACCGAGGAGAATCCGTCGCTGTATCAGTCGCACCCGTGGGTGCTCGCGGTGCGTGCCGACGGCTCGGCGTTCGGCGTGCTCGCCGACACCACCTGGCGGGTTGAGATCGACCTCACCGGCGAGGACAAGGGCTCGCAGGCGGCAGGGTCGATCGTGTTCCGCGGCGCGGGCGCGCCGTTCAAGGTCTATGTGATCGACCGCGCCTCTCCGCAGGAGGTCATCACCGGGCTCAGCGAGCTCATCGGGACCATGCCCCTGCCCCCGCTGTGGGCCATCGGGTATCACCAGTGTCGCTACTCGTATTACCCCGAGGCCCGCGTGCGCGAGATCGCGCAGAACTTCCGTGATCGCAAGATCCCGTGCGACGTGATCTGGTTCGACATCGATTACATGGACGAGTTCAGGGTCTTCAGCTTCGACAAGAACCACTTCCCAAACCCGAAGAAGCTCAACGAGGACCTCGGGAAGATGGGCTTCAGCCGGATCTGGATGATCAATCCGGGCATCAAGGACGAAAAGGGCTTCTGGGTCAACGACCAGCTTGACCAGAACGACTTCGCCGTCAAGACCGCCTCCGGGGAGGTCTATCGCGGCGAGGTCTGGCCCGGTTGGTGCAACTTCCCCGACTACACCCGCCCCGAGGTCCGCGCCTGGTGGCAGGGGCTGTACAAGGACTTCATGGCTCAGGGCATCGACGGCGTCTGGAACGACATGAACGAGCCGGCGATCTTCAACGTCAAGAGCAAGACCATGCCCGAGGACAACGTCCACCTGGGGGGCAAGTGGGACTACGGCGGAACGCTCCCCAAGGGCCCGCACCTGCAGTACCACAACGTGTACGGCCTGCTCATGGCCAAGGGCACGTTCGACGGCATTCAGAAAGCCAACCCGGACAAGCGGCCCTTCGTCCTCACCCGCGCGGGTTACATCGGCAGCCAGCGCTACGCCGCCACCTGGACCGGCGACAACAGCGCCGAGTGGGATGACCTCGAGCACTCCGTCAGCATGGCCGCGAACCTCGGCCTCAGCGGCGCACCCTTCATCGGCCCCGACATCGGCGGGTTCAACGGCAACGGCGATGGCAAGCTCTTTGTCCGCTGGATGGGCATCGGCTCGCTGCTGCCCTTCAGCCGCGGTCACACCGGCAAGGGCAACATCGACAAGGAGCCCTGGTCGTTTGGTCCTGAAGTCGAGCACGCGTGCAAGCTCGCGTTGGAGCGCCGGTATCGCCTGATGCCCTTCCTGTACACCCTGTTCGAGGAAGCCAGCCGAACCGGCATGCCCGTGCTTCGCCCGCTGTTCTTCCACGACCCCAAGGACCTTGCGCTGCGCAGCGAGGACGACGCCTTCCTGCTCGGCTCTGACCTTCTGGTCTATCCGCTGCTCACCCCCGAACGCGACCGTCTGCCGGTCATGCCCAAGGGCATCTGGAACGAGATCATGCTCGTGGACGAGGGCATTCACCCCGAACTCCCCCGCCTGTTCGTCCGTGGCGGTGCGATCATCCCGGTCGGCCCGGTCATGCAGCACACCGGCGAGAAGAAGCTCGATCCCCTCACCCTGATCGTGAGTCTCAATGAGTCCGGTGCGGCCATGGGCACCCTGTACGAAGACGCGGGCGACGGTTTCGGCTATCAGAAGGGCGACTTCCTCCGCACCACCTACGTCGCCCGGACCGAGGGCGACAGCGTCGTCATCGAGATCGCCGGCACCGAGGGCAACCGCCTCCGTGAGCAGCGCGAGCTCCGCGTGCTCATCGTCAAAGACGGGCACTATCAGGCCGGCACCGGCACCGCCGGCCAGAAGCTCACGTTCCTCAAGGGTGTCCCCCGGATCAAGTTCAAGACCGAACCGGCCAAGGCGCCGACCGGGAAGTAAGCTGCCCGGCGAGCAGCTCGACCACCTCGTCCACGGTGATCCGGCACATGATCTTCTGGCCACCCGCGGCGTCCTTATGGTCCCGCGTGTCCCCGGGGATCAAACGCTGGATCACATGCGCCGAGCGACCGTACGGCCCGACCCGCTCCACGCGCGTCGGGCCGTAGAGCGCGGCGAGCGGCTTGCCGAAACCAACCGCCATGTGCACCGCCGCCGAGTCGCACCCGACCACGCCGGCAGATCGCTCGATGAGGGCCATGAGCTGCCCGACCGTCGTGGAACCGAAGAAGTCCACTACCCGAGGTTCATGGGCGCATCGCTCCAGCAGCGGCCCGGCCTGAGCCCGTTCTCCCTCCGAGCCGACAACCACGACGCGTTCAACCAGTCCGGCATTCAGGATCGCCAGTGCCAGCGAAGCAAATCGCTCCATCGGCCACTGCTTTCCGGGCCAGCGCGTCGTCGGAGCAATGACCACGTACGGTCCGGAACACAGCGCTTCGTGCCCCGACGCCCACGCCCGATCCGCCGCTGATGCGTGCAGCCGAAGGTCGTACACCGGCTCAGCCCCGGCTGCCTGGGCCAGCAGCAGCATGCGATCAACCGCGTGCAGGTCGCGAGGCGCCTCGACACGCTCCGTGAGACCGATCCATCCGAGTTCCGCGGCGTTGTCAAAGCCGATGCGCCGTGGAGCCCGCGTGGCCATCGCGAACATCCCGGATCGAAACAGCCCCTGGCAATCCAGCGTCACGTCGTAGCGACGTTCTCCAAGCTCGTCCAGAAACGCCTTGATCTTCGGCGCCACCGTCGGGTGATACCACGCTCCCAGCTTGGCCCTTGGAAACGCCAGCACACCGCTCAGGTCCGGATGGCTCTGCACCGCGGCCGCGAACGTGTCCTGCACAAGCCAGTCGATCGTCGCTCCTGGATACGCCCGCCGCAGACTCACGAGCACCGGCACGCTCCGGCAGACGTCGCCCAGAGCGCTTGGACGAATGATCAGGATGCGTGGCTCGCTCGGCACGATCAGCCCTCCGCCGGGTACCGGCATCGGGTCTTGTCTGTCTCCCAGACCGTAATCGCCCGCAGCGTCGCCCCCTTGCCCTCGGCCTCGATCGCCGGAGCCAGCCGATCGAAGAACACCCTCGCGATGTTCTCGACCGACGGATTCACGCCGCCACGACCTGGATCAAACTCCGGCATGTCCACGTTCAAGTGCGTGTGGTCGTAGCGCTCGATCAGCACCCGGTGCGTCACACGCTCCAGGTCGGCCAGCGTGAACGGCGAACCAAACGGCGTCACCGGCACTCGCACGCTCGGCTCCACCCGATAGTTGTGCCCGTGGCCGCTGGGATGATTGCACTTTCCAAACGTCGACCGATTCTCGGCATCCGAGAGCGTCGGCACGTGCAGACGATGCGACGCCGCAAGGTCAAACTGCTGCGTCATCTCCGCCGACAAAGCAGCGGGGGGGGTCGTCGGTGTGTCCGATGCTCCTGGAACCATGCTGACGGCATGGTACGGCGTGAGTCTCCACGTGACCCGCCGAACCACGCCGCCGAGTTCCCGGTTCAACGGTTCCAGAAGCTCGCCCAGCACCACCAGCGGATCGACCCACGGTCTCTGATGACAGGCCTGGGTGATCGCCGGCACGCACACGCCCCGCACCGCGTCGTCGATCACCTTGATGTTCAGAAAGTACCCCGTGAGGGGGTCAGCCATGCCTCGGCAGAGCACGTCGATCTCGTAGTAGCGACCAAGCCCACGCATGCTCGGATGTCCGGCAAACGTGTTGTACGCCCGCGCACCCGCGCTCGCCGCATCGCGTCCGGCCGCGTGCTCGGCGATGCAGAATCGAACCGTGCGAGCGAGTTCAACCATGAGTTCAACGGTAGCCCGCGAATCCATCAGGACGCTTCCTCCCGCCGGCGCCCACGACCGTACAATCAAGCGTCCGGTGTTCTCCGAAACCTCACGTGTTCGTCGGGCTCTTGCCAAAGGACTTCCATCGTGCGTTCCCCTCGCTCGTCTCCCGCGGTTTGGGTGTCCATCCTCGGACTGGCTGTGTGCGGCGTGGGAATGGGCATGGGGACCTCAGTGGCCGATCGCGATGATGCCCCAGCGCCCAAGTCGCCCCCGACCGCTCAGACCAAGACCGATCAGACCAAGCCCAATCAGGCCAAGCCCGACCAGCCCAAGCCGGCAGACGCCAAGACCCCGCCGGAGAAGCCCTCGGCGTACGTCCTGGACCACACGATGAAGCTCATCGATGGCACCCCCAAGAACCTCACCGACTACAAGGGACAGGTCATCCTCATCGTGAACACCGCCAGCAAGTGCGGCTTCACGCCCCAGTATGCCGGCCTGCAGAAGCTCTACGCAGACAAAAAGGACCAGGGCCTCGTGATCCTGGCGTTCCCGGCCAACGATTTCGGCCGCCAGGAACCGGGAACCAACGCCGAGATCAAGGAGTTCTGCACCGGCGACGACAGCAGCTTCAAGATCCAGTTCCCGCTGTTTGAGAAGATCTCCGTCCGCGGCGCCGACGCCGCGCCGCTCTATCGCCAGCTTGCCGCCCAACCTGCCCCCATCGGCGGAGAGCCAAAGTGGAACTTCACGAAGTTCCTCGTTGATCGCTCTGGCAACGTGGTCGGCCGATTCGAGTCGGCCATCAAGCCCGACGACAAGAACCTCCTCGCACGGATCGATGATCTGCTGAAAGCCAAGTGAACCGTCCGCCCGCCGTCCGCCCGCCGTCCGCCCGACCTCGCGCCGGACCATCGACCCGCATCGGCGGGCGCGCCCGGAGGCCCCGTTGAACTCGTCCGAACAGTCCTGGAGCCAGGTTG
>DHLW01000072.1:4803-4989 GCA_002405485.1 Phycisphaerales bacterium UBA4658 | reverse complement strand
CGCCCGCCCGCCGCCCGCCCGCCGCCCGCCCGACCTCGCGCCGGACCATCGACCCGCATCGGCGGGCGCGCCCGGAGGCCCCGTTGAACTCGTCCGAACAGTCCTGGAGCCAGGTTGACGCCTATTTGGATGAGGTGGTCACGCGGCAGGACGCGGCTCTGCACGTGGTCCTGCAGTCCTCCGCCG
>DHLW01000072.1:0-4499 GCA_002405485.1 Phycisphaerales bacterium UBA4658 | reverse complement strand
GCCCCGGCGGACAACTCATCACGCTCGAACTCGATCCTGATCGCGCCGCCGTCGCCCAGCAGAACGTCGTCGCCTCCGGCGTCGCCGATCGCGTCCGCATCATGATCGGTCCGGCCCTGGACACGCTGACCCAGCTCGAAGACGCCGGCGACACCGGCTTCGATCTGGTGTTCATCGACGCCGACAAGGAGAACAATCCGCGATACGTCCAGTGGGCCATCCGTCACACCCGCCGCGGCGGACTCATCGTCCTCGACAACATCGTCCGCGATGGCCAGATTATCGACGCCGACAGTTCGGATCCTCGCGTCATCGGCACACGCGAGGCCCTCGCCATCCTCGGCTCAGACCCGCGGCTGGTTGCCACAGCGATCCAGACCGTCGGGTCAAAGGGCTGGGACGGCTTGGCCATCGCCCACGTCCTCTAGCCCGCACCAGACCCCAAAAACGCCTTCGAATGCACCGCTCACGGCACCTGTTTTACATAACATGTATTATCGGACGTTGTGGAGGGCGTCGAACGCACGCGCGCTGATCCACGTGGCGGCCCGACGGCACCCCGCCGACGCCGGTTGATCGTTGCCGCCCGATCGGTCACACTCTCGCACCATGAGCACGCCTCGCACTCGACGACCATCCGCCCGTCCCAAGGACTCTTCCGCGGTCCGGGAGTCAGGGCGTCGATCGCCCGGCCCGGTTCGGCTGAACACCGCTCCGCTTACCCCGCCCGACGTTGAACGCGTCGCCAGGCACGGGGCTTGGGTCGAACTGAGCGCCGCCGCGATCCGGACGATCTCCCAGAGCCGTCGACGGCTGGAACGCGTCCTTGCCGACGGACAGCCGTACTACGGGATCAACACCGGCTTCGGATCCTTCAGCCGGCAACGCATCAGCTCTGCCGATCTGGCCGCGCTGCAGGTCAATCTCATTCGGTCGCACTCGGCCGGGGTGGGCGAACCGCTCCCTGTCGAAGTTGTCCGCGCGATGATGCTGCTGCTCATCGGCTCGCTCAGTCGGGGGCTTTCTGGAGTTCGGCCGGTCGTCGTCCGGACGCTCGTGGACATGCTTAATGCCCACATCACGCCGATCGTCCCGGAGACCGGCTCGGTCGGCGCCTCGGGAGACCTGGCCCCGCTTGCCCACGTCGCGCTGGCGTTGATCGGCGAGGGCGACACGATGTATCAGGGCAAGGTCATGCCCTCGGCCAAGGCGATGCGGGCCGCCGGGCTCCAGCCCGTCGCCCTGGCGGCCAAGGAAGGCCTCGCGCTCATCAACGGCACGCACCTCATGGCTGCCCAGGGCGCACTGTTCGTGCAGGACTTCGAGCGAGTGTTCGATGCCGCCCTCCTGGCCGCCGCGATGTCGATCGACGCCTGTCGCGCGACCGATGCGTTCCTGGACCAGCGGGTGCACCAGGCCCGCGAGCAACTCGGCCAGGCCCTGGTCGCGGCTCGGCTGCGCGGGCTGATCGAGGGCAGCTCGATCCTTCCCTCGCACACGCTGAACGACCCACGCGTTCAGGACCCCTACTCGCTGCGATGCGTGCCGCAGGTGCTCGGAGCCGCCTGGGACGCCGTGCGATACGTTGCGTCCTGCATCGACGCCGAACTCGGAGCCGTCACCGACAATCCGCTCATCTTCGAGTCCGCATCCGCAAAGCGTGGCGGCGTGGGCGTGGACATCATCTCCGCCGGGAACTTCCACGGCATGCCGCTGGCGATCCCGCTGGACGTAGCGGCGATCGCCTGCTCGCACGTCGCGGGGATCGCCGAACGCCGGGTGTACCACATGCTCTCGGGATTCGATCCCGAGACCGGACTGGCCCCCTATCTGAGCCCGTCACCGGGGCTGCACTCCGGACTCATGATCGCGCAGTACACCGCCGCCGCGTGCTGCAACGAGATCATCACGCTCTGCACTCCGGCGAGCGTGAGCAACATCTCCACGAGCGCGGGCATGGAAGATTACAACTCCTTCGGGCCGCGCTCCGCCGCCAAGGCCCGGCGCGCGCTGGCCCTGACCAGGACGGTGGTCGCCATCGAACTCCTGTGCGCCGGCGAAGCCCTCGAGCACCATCGTCCGCTGCGATCCAGCCCGCCGGTGGAAGCGACGCTCAGGACGCTCAGGTCCCACGTCCCGCCGCTGCGGGCCGATCGCCCCCCCGCTCCGGACATCGCCACGATCGAGCGATTGATCTCCCTTGGCGAGTTGGCCAAAGCCGCGAAGTGACTCTTCGACAACGCAGGCGGCGTCATTCACGCCGGTCCTGACTTGGCTCAAGTCGCGGGCCGATGCCGGAACTCGAGCGCGTGCGGCGTGCGCTACTTCGCTGCTTCACGAGACCACGTCGAGCGCGCGGAGAAATCGACCAGAGCGCAACCGCCCGCCGCACGCTCCTGAACTTGACCAGACCGACATCAGATTCTGATCTCACGTTGTACGTGTGAAGATGGGCGACTGCGCGAACATGCGGAATCACCAATCTGACATGTGCGCCATGCTCGCGATCAAAAAAGTGCGAAAATGTCCAGAAGAGGTATTGCAAATCAGAAACCTGTGTTATCATCATCGAACTCTCTTGAGGGGGAGGGGTGAAGCATCGCCCGGCTTGTCTCAGCCGGCACATTTTGGTAGGAGTTAGGGATATGCGTACCGATTCTCTCTCGGCTGTCGCTGTCGCCACGTTGACCACCTTCGCCGGCCTCGCCAGCGCAGGTGGCCCTGTCACGTTCCAGGGTGGCAGCTTTCTGCAGTTCTCCTCGGCCTTTGGCGGGGGTGGATCGCAGCCCATCACCAACACCAGCACGCGCGGCGGCCAGTCCGAAGTGCAGTTCGGCGTCGGTGGCGGCGACGGATTCGTTCCCAACGTTCTCAGGTTCACCGGCGTCGCCAACTTCAACGCGCTCGAGGAAACTGAGTTCGTCATCGGCACCGTCTCGTACTTCAACGGCCTCACCGCCACCGGCCCGCAGGGCGCCAACGGCGCGCTGACGACCATCTTCGATCTGCCCGCTCTTCCGAATCAGACCTTCAACTTCATCTTCAACTTTACCATCACCGAGAACGTCACCGGCGATCCCGTCCTCGACGCAGACCTGCTGAACTTCGTCACTCCCGCCAACCCCAACGTCATCGTGATCGGCAACACCGAGTACACGCTGGCCATCAACGGCTTCCGCCTGCCCTCCGGCGGCTCACTCACCACGCTCTCGCTCCCCGAGGGCCAGACCGTCACCGCCGACGTCATCGCTCGCTTCACCACCGAGATCATCCCCGCCCCCGGCGCGGCCGCGCTGCTGGGCATGGGTGGCCTCCTCGCCGCTCGCCGTCGCCGCTGATCGTCACAAGCCAATCTCCAAATCGCAACTCACAGCGGCTCGCCCCTCCGGCGGGCCGCTGTGCTTTGGCAAGACTCCCGGTCTTGACGAGACCCTCAGCGCGGGGAGCACTCGCTCACGTGCCCCCCACTTCACTCACCCCCCCGCCGCCCCTTCGCCACCCGGCAGCGTCATCGACCACGGATCCAGGTACTGATCGATCGCCTCGCGTGTGATCACCACGCCCGCGTTGTCCTTTTGCCCGACCACCGTCTCATACGCCATCTGCCGGACCGTCTTGCCGGCCTTGAATGCGTCCTTGGCCAGCGCGGCCGACTTGTCGTACCCGATCACCGGCACCAGGCTCGTGCACATCGCCAGCGACCCTTCGATCAGCGACTTGCACCGCTCCTCATCCGGCTTCAGGCCCTCGAGCAGGTTCTCGGTGAAGACATGGCACGATCGCGTCAGCAGCTCGATCGAGTCCAGCACGTTCGCCGCCATCATCGGCATCGCCACGTTCAGGTCCAGCAGCGAACCGATCCCCCCCATTCCCCCAAGCGCCACCGCGTGGTCATTGCCGATCACCTGGCAGCACGCCATGATCACCGCCTCGCAGATCACCGGGTTCACCTTGCCCGGCATGATGCTCGAGCCCGGCTGCACCGCCGGCAGCACCAGTTCCCCGATCCCGCAGCGTGGCCCTGAGCCCAGCCAGCGGATGTCGTTGGCGATCTTGCTCAAGCTCACGGCGATCGTCCGCAGATGCCCGCTCGCCTCGACAAACGCGTCCTTGGCGTGCTGCGCCTCGAAGTGGTTCATCGCCTCGCGGAAGTGCACGCCGGTCCGCTTCATGAGCTCCGACGCCACCAGCCCGCCGAACTGCTCGTGCGTGTTGATCCCCGTCCCCACCGCCGTGCCCCCGATCGCCAGCTCGCCCAGCGTGTGCAGCGCGCGATGCAGACGCTCCTCGGCGTGGTGCATCTGCGCCGCATACCCGCTGAACTCCTGCCCGAGCCGGATCGGCGTCGCGTCCTGCAGGTGCGTGCGCCCGATCTTGACGATCCTGTCCCACTCCCTCGCCTGACCGTCGAGCTTCTCGCAGATCCGCTTCACCGCGGGCAGAAGCTCCGCGTGGATCGCCATCGCCGCGGCCACGTGCATCGCCGTCGGAAACGTGTC
>DHLW01000190.1:391-5796 GCA_002405485.1 Phycisphaerales bacterium UBA4658 | reverse complement strand
GTTCGCGCTGGGCCGACCTCGATCCCCTCAAGCGCACCGAGCGCCCGAAGAGCCCGGAGCGCGAGCCGGCGTGCTACGACCTGTCCGAGTCGGACATGGACATCACGTTCTCGGCGGCCAACACCTACTTCTCGAAGGCCGAGCACATGACGCTGCGGGAGATCCTGCAGGCCCTGCGCGAGACCTACTGCGGGACGATCGGCGCGGAGTTCATGCACATTCCCGACGACGCCGAGCGGGCGTGGTTCCGGGCCCGATTCGAGGGCGACCAGCGACCGGCCGCGCTCTCTCGCGACGAACAGCGGGAGGTCTATCAGCACATCGCCTCGACCGATCGCTTCGAGTTCTTCCTTGGCAAGCGTTTCCAGGGCAAGAAGCGATTCAGCGTCGAGGGGATCGAGGCGATCATCCCGCTCCTGAAGTTTCTGACGCAGCGCGTCGGCGAGCTTGGCGCGAAGGAGATCATCCTGGGCATGGCCCATCGCGGCCGGCTCGCCGTGCTCAAGAACTATCTCGGAAAGGACCTGCACAAGCTCTTCACCGAGTTCAAGGACGCCTGGGTCGAGGGCGTGAATCAGGGCGGCGGGGACGTCAAGTATCACCGCGGGTACTCGGGTGATCAGCAGCTCACCGGCTCGGGGTTCGCCGGCCGCGTGGTGCATCTCTCGATGCTCAACAACCCCAGCCACCTCGAGAGCGTGAATCCGATCGTGATGGGGCGGGCACGGGCCAAGCAGGAACTCGCCGGCGATCACGATCGCCGCATGGTCATCCCGTTGCTCATCCACGGCGACGCGGCGGTCGCGGGGCAGGGCATCGTCGCCGAGTGTCTGAACATGTCCAAGCTCGACGGCTACGACGTCGGGGGCACGCTGCACATCGTGCTGAACAACCAGGTGGGCTTCACCACCGATCCGCGTGACGGGCGGAGCACCGAGTACTGCACCGACATCGCGAAGATGATCAATGCTCCGGTCCTGCACGTGAGCGCCGACGATCCGGAGGCCGTGGTGGCCGCGGCCCGGATGGCCGCCGAGTATCGGCACCAGTTCCGCAAGGACGTCTTCATCGACCTGGTGGGCTTCCGCCGCTACGGCCACAACGAGCAGGACGAGCCGACGTACACGCAGCCGGAGCTGTACGCCAAGGTCGCGGCCCATCCCGGGACCATGACGACCTACCGCGACAAGCTCATTGCGCGGGGCGTGCTCTCCCCCGATGAGGCCGAGGCGGTGGTGCAGCGCGAGATGGACGAGATGGACCGCGTGCTGGAAGAGGCCGCGAAGAAGCCGGTGAACCCGGTTCCTCCGCCGGGTGGCGGTCTGTGGGAGGGGATCACGGACAAGTACTCCTTCGACTCTCCGACGACGGCGGTCGACGAGAAGACGATCGCCGAGGTGTGCGCGGCGATGGGCCGGGCTCCAGAGGGATTCAACGTCAATCCCAAACTTGCTGGCCTGCTCAAGAACCGCGCGAGTCTGCCGCAGACGGGCAAGGTGGCCCATGCCGACGCCGAGCAGATCGCCATCGGCACGCTGGTGCTCGAGGGCACGCTTGTGCGGCTGAGCGGGCAGGACTGCCGTCGCGGGACATTCACGCAGCGTCAGGCGGTGATCCGGGATCAGAAAACCGGCGAACGCCGCACGCTGCTCAACCACATCCGATCGGACCAGAAGGGCCGCTTCGACGTGTGGGACAGCCCGCTGAGCGAGTTCGCGGTGATGGGCTTTGACTACGGCTACAGCCGGGCCAATCCCCGTGCGCTGGTCATGTGGGAAGGGCAGTTCGGCGATTTCGTCAATGGCGCGCAGGTGATGATCGACCAGTACCTGGCGTCCAGCGAGGTGAAGTGGAGTCGCTGGGCGGGCCTCGTGCTGCTCCTGCCGCACGGGTACGAGGGACAGGGGCCCGAGCACTCCTCCGCCCGGCTGGAGCGATTCCTGCAACTGTGCGCCAACGACAACATGGAAGTCGTCTATCCCAGCACGGCGGCGCAGATGTTCCATCTGCTTCGACGCCAGGTGAAGCGGAACTTCCGCAAGCCGCTGGTCGTGATGACCCCGAAGCGATTCCTGCGTGTGGAGACGTCGGCGATGAGCGAGCTGTCATCCGGCGGCTTCCAGCACGTCATTGACGATCCGACCAAGCCCGATCCGCGCTCGGTCAAGAAGGTTGTGTACTGCACGGGCAAGGTCTATCACGAGCTCAACGACCGGCGGACCGCGATCGGGGCGGGCGACATCGCCATCGTCCGCATCGAGCAGTTGTACCCGTTCCACGCCAAGGCCATCGGCGACGTGGACGAGCGCTATCCCAAATCCGCGGCCCGGATCTTCGCACAGGAAGAGCCCCGCAACCAGGGCGCGTACCTCTATGTCGCCGACGTCTTCCGTGAGCAGTTCGGCGTGAACCTGCAGTATGTCGGTCGCGTGGCGTGTGCATCACCGGCGACCGGCTCGGAGAAGGCCCACGCCCTGGAGCAGGACGCGATCCTCTCGGGCGCCATTGGTCCGGCTCCGACCACCCAGGCCCCCGCGGGCGACAAGCCGGGTGCGGCCGGGCACGCCGGCCCCAACGGCGCGCCCGCCAAGGCCCACGCAACCAAGTCCAAACGCTGATCGCTCACACGGCGATCGTCCGATCTTTTCGACTCAATCCCCGTTCAGACCCTTCGCAAGCAGGCACTTCCCATGGCGGTAGACATCGTGATTCCGGCGGCCGGCGAATCCGTGACCAGCGGCGTGATCTCGCGTTGGCTCAAGAACGACGGCGACTTCGTCAAGCGCGATGAGGATGTGCTCGAGATCGAGACCGACAAGGTCACCATGGGCGTCCCGGCCCCCGCGTCGGGCGTCCTCAAGACCGCCGCCAAGGCCGGCGACACCGTGAACATCGGACAGACCGTCGGCGTTATCGACGAGAAGGCGACCGCCCAGGCGCCCGTGAGCGAGCCGAAGCCCGCGCCCACGAACGGCAAGCAGTCGACCGCCTCGGTCCCCGCCGCGGTTCACACTTCGGCGATCGCGGCCTCGGGGCACTCGGGGGAGGACGTGCGCGCCACCCCGCTGGCCAAGAAGCTCGCCGACGAGCACGGAATCAATCTGCATGGCGTTGCCGGATCCGGTGCGGGCGGTCGCGTCCGCGAGCAGGACGTGCAGGCGCTCATCGAGCAGAAATCGGGGCAAGTGGCGGTCGCCGCCGCCGGGTTCGCGCCCAGGCCCCAGGCGGCCGGATCCTCGCCGATCGGGGCGGGCTCCGGAGCGTCCCGTCGCGAGCGCATGAGCCCGCTTCGGCAGCGCATCGCGGCTCGGCTCGTGGAGGCCCAGCACACCGCCGCGATGCTCACGACCTTCAACGAGTGTGACATGTCCGCCGTCATGGCGCTGCGGTCGCAGTACAAGGAGTCGTTCGAGAAGAAGCACGGGATCGGCCTGGGCTTCATGTCGTTCTTCGTCAAGGCGGTCGTCGGAGCCCTCAAGAGCTTCCCGCTCATCAACGCCTCGATCGTCCAGAATGAGCGCGGCGAGCTCGAGATCGAGCACCACGATTTCTATGACGTCGCCGTCGCCGTCGGCACGCCCAAGGGGCTGGTGGTGCCGGTCCTTCGCGGATGCGACAAGCTCAGCTTCGCCCAGATCGAGAGCGGCATCAAGGATCTCGCCATCAGGGCCCGCGACGGCAAACTCGCCCTCAGCGAGATGCAGGGCGGCACGTTCACGATCACCAACGGCGGGATCTACGGCTCGCTCATGAGCACCCCGATCCTGAACCCGCCGCAGTCCGGCATCCTCGGGATGCACAGCATCAAGAACCGGCCGATCGAACATCCCGTCGGCAGCGGCCAGACGGCCCTGCGTCCGATGATGTACCTTGCGCTCAGCTATGACCACCGCATCGTGGACGGAGCCGAAGCCGTGCAGTTCCTGGTGAGCGTCAAGAACGCCATCGAGGATCCCACGCGGCTGCTCATCGGCATGTAGCGTCCGTCGCGCCGGACCCGAGCTTCCCGCCGACACGCGGACCAGAGGTCTCGGTCCAGTGTTGCGGCATGTGGAGCGTTCGATCTCGATCCCGTGCCTATTCCCCGAGCGCCTCGTCCGGCACGTCCGCGTTCGAGTACACGTGCTTCACGTCCTCGTTGTCTTCCAGCGCGTCCACCAGGGCGAGCACGGCCCTGGCCTGTTCCGCGTCGAGCGCGGCGAGGGTCGTCGGCACCTGTTCGATCGCCGCGTCCGTGATCGTGAACCTGGCCGACTCAAGCGCCACCTTCACCGCGTTGAACGTCGGCACGCTCGTCAGGATCGTGAAGGAGGGCTCGTCGTCAGCGTCAAATCGCAGATCATCCGCGCCGGCCCCCGCGGCGATCTCAAAGAGCCGCTCCTCATCGCCCGCGGTCCCCGCCGCGACCACGCGGCCTTTGGTCTCGAACATGAACGCGACGCAACCGGTTGTTCCGAGGTTGCCCCCGTGCTTGCCCAGGATAAGCCGCAGGTCGCTCGCGGTCCGTGTGCGGTTGTTGGTGAGGGCCTCGATGACCAGGGCGACGCCGTGGGGGCCGTAGCCCTCATAGCGCACGCTCTCATAGTTGTCGCCCTCTCCCGCGCCTGCGCCCTTCTTGATTGCGCGGTCGATGTTGTCCTTGGGAACGTTGTGGTACTTCGCGTCATCCAGCGCCTGGCGGAGCAGGGCGTTGAACTCCGGATCCGGGCCATGCTGGCGGACCGCCGAGATGATCGCCCGCGAGCACATCGTCCACGCCTTGCTGCGACGCTTGTCCACCACCGCCTTGCGGTGCTTCACCTTGCTCCACTTGTTGTGACCGGCCATCTTCGCGATCTCCCATCAGCGCCGCGGCCCGTGTGCCGCGCCCGCCGTGCTCGTACCCGTCCTCGTGCCCGCAATCATGCCTTGCCGCCCCGCCTGCTTCGTGCTGCGTTCCCCTTGCTGGCGTTGCTCCCGTTGCTGCCTCGGCCATTGGCCCCCTTGCTTCCCTTGCCTTTGACGGCCCTGCCGCCGCCGCCCTTGTCACCATCAAGTTTGCCGTTCCCGCCGCCGGCCAGGGGCCGCCCCCCGCCCACCGGCTCCATACCCGCCGGCACCCGCCCCCCCGTGTCCGCCCACGCCTGCAGCCACGCCGCGGCCGATTCCACCTCGCCCTCGGGCGTGTTCTCCAGCAGCCACGCCGAGGCCGCCGCCGCGTCCGTCCCCGGGTGCAGCACGCCGCAGTCGGCCAGTCGCGCCGCCGTCCGCTCGTCCACCGGCACCGCCAAATGCCCGAAGCCCACCAGCAGCGTCCGCTCCACCACGAACGAAGGCGGCTCGCCCAGCGCCCGCAACTGCTTGCGCACCGCCGCCGGCGCTTTGCCCGCAAGGTGCCCCAGCCGCAGAGTGTTCTCCTGCGTGAA
>DHLW01000190.1:0-276 GCA_002405485.1 Phycisphaerales bacterium UBA4658 | reverse complement strand
CCCCAGCCGCAAAGTGTTCTCCTGCGTGAACAGCGCCCGCAGGCTCCCGCGCAGACGCGAGGCCCGCTCCTCCACCCGCGGATACCCGGCCCCCAGCATCGCCAGCACCTCATCCGACGAGCACACCCGCAGATCGTTCACGTCCACCACGGCGCAGCTCAGCCGCTCCATCGCCCCCTGCGCCGTTGCCAGCGGGGCGTCCCACAACAGAAATGCGAACACCATCTCCCGAACGGGCTCATCGCCATCGAACCGGCACGGTCTGGGCCCGTCATT
>DHLW01000048.1:20787-25771 GCA_002405485.1 Phycisphaerales bacterium UBA4658 | reverse complement strand
CCAGCCGGTACCACGCCCGCGTCCGCAGCAGCCCGGCCGTCGCCATGGCCGCAAGCACGACCGCGATCTGACCCGCCTCAACCCCCAGATTGAATCCCAGCAGCGCAAGCCCGAGCTGCCCCTCGGGCAGGCCGACCTCGCCGAGCACCCCCGCAAACCCCAGCCCGTGCAGCAATCCGAACCCAAACACCAGAGCCGTCCGCCAGATCCACCGGGGTCCGATCTGCTCTGAGAGGGTTCCATCGCTCCGGTGACTCACCCGCCTCGGAATGACATTCTCCAGTGCCACCACCACGATCGAGATCGCGATGAGCGGCTCAACGATCGACGGCGAGATCCGCACCGCACCCGTCACCCCGAGCGCCAGCGTCACGCAATGCGCCACCGTGAACGCCGTCACCTGCAGCAGCAGCGTCCGCACCGTGACGGCCGCAAAGAACAGCCCCAGCACGAACAACACGTGGTCGAGCCCCCCAGGCACGATGTGCGTGAACCCCAGCCGAAAATACGTCCCAAGCACCCCTCCTGCAGGTCGCGGATCCGCGGGTTTCTCCTGATTCAAGTCCACCCCCGGCACCATCGGCGTCCGCACATCGAAGCCCACCGGCGTCATGGGCCGACCCGCATCACCCCACTGCGCGTGCGGCATCGAATCGCCCTCTCGAACCACCCGAATGAGGTATTGACCGACCGGGAGATCAGTTTGAAACCCCCACTTCTGGGCAGAGAGCGGTGCCGTTCCACTAAAGCGCAGGACCAGCCGCGGATGCGTCTGGCCCTCCATGCCCGGCTGCTCGGGCATCTTGACGAGCACGTCGACAAGCATGGGGAAACCCACGATCTGGTCATCAATCCTTATTGAAGACCGCGCGGCCAGCATCTGAGCAAGGGCCGCGCCGACGGGCTCGAACGCCTCGGGCGTGGGCGGGAGGGTCTGGCGGGCGGTCGCGATGAGGGAATCCAGCCCGAGAGTCGCCGACGACAGGTGATCCACATCCGACGAGACCACCAGTTCGTACCGGCGACCCGGATCCAGCCGAACGTCCACGGTGATCAGCCCGAGGTCGTGGGCCTGAGCGGGCGGGTGCAGCACGATGAGCGAGAGCACCACGGCCATCAGCCCAAGCAGCAGTCGCCGGACGAGACGCTCCATCAGCGCGACTCCTTTCCCGCGGCAGGAGCGGTCCCGATCTCAAACGCCAGCGAGGCCCAGATGCTCTCATACTCCGCGCCCGACTCCTTCGGCGCGTCGACCATCTCGACGGTGTCCACGACCCAGAGCCCGGCGAGGGGCAGGCGGAACGAGGCCTCGCCCTGCTCATTGGTCCGCGTCTGGAGCTTCATGGCCTTGTCGCCCGCGGGCCGAGCATCGACGAGCGCGCCGACCAGCGGCTTGCCCTCGAACTTGACCACGATCGCCAGTTCATCGCCCGCCAGCATGAGCGCGGGGTTGGATCGCGGCACGATCTCACAGCGCAGGCCAAGCGGCTTGGTCACCGCTTCCTGAGGACCGGTCTCCCTGGTAGCAAGCGCGAACTTGGCGGCCCGGGAGAAGATCTCCTTGCCGGGGGCCATCGAACGGCCTTCCTTCTCGCGTCGGGCGATGACGCGATCGAGTCCCTTCTCCTTCAGATACGCCGTGAACTTCTCGCCATCGAGCTCCACGCTGGAGGGCCTGCTGCGATACGCGATCGTGTAGCCGCCGGGCGCATCGGGCGCAAAGCGGGCCGCGACCGGGTCGGCGTCCCTTCCCGCCAAGGGCGCCTGCTTCCCATCGGGACCAACGACGACGAATGTCTCGATCCGCGCGTTGTTCCGCGGCAGGATCTCGCCGGGATAGTCGTCTCCGACGAGCAACTGCACGCTGACGCGCTCGCCGACGACGGGCCGTGCCGCCGAGAGCTGCAACCAGAACACGTGCGCCGTCGCCACGGCGCTCAAGGCCAGGGCGACGAAGACGCCAAACCACCAGTTGCTCCTGCTCACGATGCTCACTCCTTGGCCGAGGATCATCCAGTTGCACGACGCATCAGACACTCAAGCCGAGCGCGAAGAAAACGGGGTGACGAAGAGGCGGACAAAGGCCGGAGCCGGACTCGGCAGGTGTGGTTTGGCGGCACAGGCGTCCGGCCTGTGCGCGTCGCATCACACGCCGCATCGCCGCAGAAGATACCCGGTGCCAGCCCTGCGAATCGGCGTCCGCGTTTCAAGGGCTCGACGCGGGATCTCACCCGCGTCGGCCTGGAGTGATGAATCACGGACCCATCACGGTGTGGCAAGGTTGGGCGACGACGCGACCGGCGTGCGCAGATACGGAAAGACGTTGTCGAAGAAGCTGTCATCCAGGAACGCGCCGTCGGTGAACGCCAGGTTGCCCACCGGGGCGTTGCCGCCGGACTGCCCGGCGTCGGGATAGAGCGCACCCATCACGGCTCGCAGTTCGATGTCCACCACGTCATCGCCCGGGCGGCGCCCGTTGGGGAACCCGGCAAGGTCGTTGCCCAGCACGCCAAGACGGCTCTGCGCGCCCTTGGCCACGGGCGGGATGGTCAGGTTCAGCCGCATCATCTCGGCGGGTCGCACGCTCGGCGGCTGGTTCAGCCCCGGCACGCCGGTGAGAAACACGCTCACCAGGTCGTTTCTCGGCAGCGTCGGAGCGGGCACGCTGAACAACTGGCTGAGCAGCGCGGGGAGCGTCGGATTCGTGACGTAGGTCGCGAACTGGCCGTCATTGCGCGGCCGGCTGGAGGAGAACGTGTCCTTGTCCTTGAGCCCGATGACCAGCTCGTTGACCAGCGGCATGCTCAGCCGAGAGACCTGCCGCCACGCGCCGGTCTCCTCGGTGGCGTTGTTGAAGCCCATGGGATTGAACCGGATGGCCCGGTTCTTGGGCAAGCTCGCGGTCGTCCACGCTCCGATCACCGTGGTGTTCGGATTGCCGCGGAGGAAGGCCTTGGGGATCTCGATGCAGATCGCCGTGCAGTTGTCCTCCGCGAGCGAGTCGGCCTTGCCGTTCTCAGGGCCAAGCGGGTTGAAGTTCACGAGGTCGAAGGTCTCGCCCAGGTTGACGACAAACGGATCCTTGCGCTGCCCGACGAACACGCGAGACGGGGCGCGGGCCCCCGGAATGCGCATCCGCGTGATGTGGTTGCGGGCATACGCCTCATACCCCCCCGCGCCGGAGAACGTCTTGGCGCCCACGTTGTCGGCGGGCTTCATGAAGGTCTCGCTGCCGGTGTCGAAGTTCGTGCAGCGCACGCTCCGACCGTTGAACTGATCGCCGAAGGTCACGTCGACGGTGTACGTCTTGAGGATGTTCAGCCCGGCGTTGGCGTCGGCGGCGGGACCGACGGCGCTCGCGTTGTACAGCGGGATGCTGACGCTCTGATTGCCCACCGGGATCGCGATGTCGCGGAGCCGATTGGTGAACCGGAAGGTGAACGTGATGTCCTCCCGCGCGTCGCCGTTGTTGTCGATGTGGATCTGGTACAGCGCGTCGGGATCCATCTGAAAGAAGTTCGGCCCGCCATAGGGCGCCTGGAACGGCTGGTAGTTGGCCACGATGGTGACAAAGTCGGAGCGTCCGGCTTCATAGCTCGTGAACATGTAGAAATCGGTCGAGTCGATCTTGGGCGACTCGGTCACCTGCGGGGCCTCGCGGTGGCTGGAGGCCAGCGCCGAACCGCAGAGCGCGACGAGGGCGACGGCGGCAAGGCCGGCCCGGACGCAAAGGGACGATCGTGAACCAGACATGCTGAACTCCTGTGCGGGCGCACGATCACCCGGCTCGCGAAGGCGGGCCCGATGTCGACGTGCATCTGTGCGTTGCTTGCCGGACTCCTTGGTCCTGCGACGCTGGGGGAGTACGTGCGGAGTGCCGAGTCGGTTTTTGCGACGGAGACGGAGACCAGGGGCGGCGGGCGGCAAGAGGCGGGGACCATCCCGGCGTGAAGGGTCCCAGCGCCGCAATTCGGATTGTTCCATGCCGAGCCAGACCGAGAATGAGGATCGTTCTTGAGCCGGGCCCGGCCAGACCTCTCAACGCATCGCACACCACTTTGGAGACTCGCCCATGCTGTCGCTCCGCGCCCGTGTTCTGCTCGCCGCCTCGCTCGCCCTCTCCGCTGCCGGAACCTCGGCGCTTGGACAGGCGGTGGTGGTCGGCCATCGCTACAACCCCCAGAACGGGCACACCTATGTGGTGACCCGGACCGCGAACATCACCACCACGAACGGGTTCGCGACGACTCTGGGCATTCCGCTGGCGACGATCAACGACGCGACCGAGCAGGCGTGGATCGAGTGCAACCTCCTGCCGACCTTCTCGCCGCTCTGGATCGGGCTCAACGACGCCGCCGCCGAGGGGACGTTCTCGTGGTCGAGCGGCCAGACTTCCACGTACACGAACTGGGCTTCCGGCCAGCCCGCCAACACCGCGGCCAACGACTATGTCTCCATCTCCTCGGCCGGCACGTGGAACTTGTCGTTCGGCACGAGCATCAGCACGTACGGCCTGCTCGAGTACGAACCCGCGCCCGCCTCGGTCGCCTTCGGCCCGATTCTCAACCCGGCCAACGGCAGCGAGTACTACCTGCTCACACGTGGCACGTGGCAGCAGGCCCAGGCCGCGGCGATCGCCCTCGGCGGACACCTGGTGACCATCGACAACGCCCAGGAAAACGAGTGGATCCGCACCACCTTCGTGCGGCCCTTCGCGATCCAGGTCTACTTCGGCATCACCGACCAGACCATCGAGGGGCAGTTCCGGTGGATCAGCGGCGAGACGGTCACGTACACGAACTGGCGCTCCGGCGAGCCCAACGGCGGCTTCGCCGAGAACTTCGGCGTGATGAGCTACACCGGAGAATGGAACGACGTCTCCGGCGCCGTCGAGGTCGACGCCGTTGTCGAGGTCAAGCGCTGCCGAGGTGACTTCAACCGCGACAACGCGTCCAACGTCACCGACATCTTCGACTTCCTGAAC
>DHLW01000048.1:20351-20665 GCA_002405485.1 Phycisphaerales bacterium UBA4658 | reverse complement strand
ACCGACATCTTCGACTTCCTGAACACCTGGTTCGCCGGCTGCCCGTAACCGGCCACAGCCCCGGCGGGCGCACTCGAACATCCGTTCACCTGGCGACCCGGCCCCGAGATGGGGCCGGGTCGCTCTTTGAAGGTTCCGCACGCCCAGGGTTGAGTAGGCACCGGGCTATTGCGTTGCTCGGCCCGGCGGGATATACAGAGGATCGCAGAGGCGTTGACACCCGCACGCACCCACGCCGAGAACACCCATGGCCAAGAAGAACAAGACCAAGAAGACCGCCGCCAAACCCGCCCCCAAGAAGACGCCCACCAAAG
>DHLW01000048.1:12267-20231 GCA_002405485.1 Phycisphaerales bacterium UBA4658 | reverse complement strand
GAGAAGACGCCCACCAAAGCCCCCGCCAAGGCCACACCCCAGAAGATCCCCGGGAACCCCAAGCGCATATCGACCGGTCCGGGCAAGACTGCGGAAGACATCGGCAAGCAGCTCGTGAACGACTTCAACCGCGGGAAGTGGGAGGTCAACACCGATCTGTGGTCACCCAAACTGGTGTCCATTGAGGGAGGCGGGATGGCCTGGCACGGGATGAAGAACGTGGAAGCCAAGGCCGCGGCGTGGAATGCCGACAACGCCATCCGCGGAGCCGTCGCCGAGGGGCCTTACGTCGGGTCGACGGGCTTTGCCGTCAAGTTCCGCATGGACATCGAGGATCGCAAGAGTCTGAAGCGGACGATCATGGAGGAGATCGGGGTCTACACCGTCAAGAACGGGAAGATCGTCCAGGAAGAGTTCATGTACGGCTCGATGGTTTCGGCGGACTCGGCGGCCCCGACCGCGTAGCCCCCGACGAACGCGCCCCGAGTGCTTCGTCCGAAAAGAACGTGCGCCGCCAGGCCGCAGCGGCCGATCGTTTTTTTTGTGAACGCGTGAACTCTGCTCCGACCGAGGGCGTATCCCTTTCAGCAGCAGCAACGATCTCCTTCTCACCTCCCCTTTGCACCCGCCCCCAGTTGCCTCCGGGGGCGGCGTGCTTTTTGGGTCGCGGCGGCGGCCAGAGAACCCGAGGCGGGCCACTGTTCGGGCAACCCCGGGAATCCTGCACGCACGTCCCCCGATCACGCCCCGGAACCGACACCCCAATTCACGAGATGGTCAACTGCGGGCTGGTCTTGCCGGAGCGCATGCCGGCGAGGGCGACCTGGTTTTCGAGGTTGGTGACCAGGCGGTCGAGGGCGTCGACGAGTGGTCGATTGCGGGGAGAGGCGTCGGTGAAGTTCGCCGAGGGATCTCCCGAATCGGAGTTTTCCCGAAGGGCCATGGTGATGGGGACGGAGCCGAGGAAGGGGACGCCGAGCCGCTGGGCCATGAGCTGGGCTCCGCCGCGACCGAAGATGTCGTACTCCTTGCCGTCATCGCCGACGAAGAAGGACATGTTCTCAACGACGCCGAGGACCTCGATGGAGAGCTGCTGGAACATGCGTGCGGCGCGGACGGCGTCATCCTGAGCGACGCGCTGCGGGGTGCAGACGACGACGGCGCCGGTGAGCTTCAGGAGCTGGGCCATGGTGAGGGCGACGTCGCCGGTGCCCGGGGGAAGGTCGATGATGAGGTAGTCCAGTTCGCCCCAGGCGGTCTGCTCAACGAGCTGCTTGAACGCGCCGTGGGCCATCGGGCCGCGCCAGATCAGGGGCTTTTCCGGATCAACGAGCTTGCCGATGGTCATGGCCTTGATCCCGTGCACGGGAAACGGCGGGATCAGCGTGCCGTGCACGTTGGTGTCCAGCGCGCCAAGACCGAGCATGGTCGGGAATGAGGGGCCGTAGATGTCGCCGTCCATGAGCCCCACGGCGTGACCTCGGCGGGCCAGACCAACGGCGAGATTGACGGCGACGGTGGACTTGCCCACGCCGCCCTTGCCCGCGCCGACGGCGATGAGATGCTTGACGTTCGCCAGCGGCCTCGCCTGCTGCGGGGCGGGCGGAATGGGGATCGGACGGTGCCCACCGCCCGGCGCGGGCGCACCGGAAGCGGGCGCGGGCTTGACGTTCAGCCCCTGCGGCACGTCGTCGGTGAGTTCGACGTGCACGTCGTGCAGAGTTTCCTGGGCCTGGTGCGCGTGCAGGCGGATCGCCGCCGCGGCCTGCTGCATGAGGCCGGAGCGCTGGTCATCGTGCAGACCGCCGGCGGCGATGCGGACGCTGGCGTAGCCGTCGCAGTAGGCGATCTTGCTGACGGCGCCGACAGCGACGATGTCCGCGCCGCCCCCGATCGACGCCGGATAGGGAACGCGCGTCAGAGCCAGACGAATCGAGTCTTTGTCCACAGGCATGGCGGAACGGTATGGAACACCCGCGTGGGATTCCGGCCAAACGCGCGCGATACGAATGGAGAATGCGGTCTGAATATCTGGTGATCTGCGGACCGGGAGATGCACAAGTCCGCAACGCCGAACTGCGCGACGAGGCCGGATCAAGTCTGGCGGGAAGGCGTCACTCCGTACCGACCGCGGCCCGGACGTTCTGGATGCGCTGCGCGTGCGGCTGCCCGCCGAAGGTGGGATCCAGAAGCTCCAAACGCCGAATCTGCACGCGGATGTCCGAAGTGCGGGCGCCGTCGGCGTTGGCCGACTGAAGGATGTCGAGCATCTCCGCCCAGGCCTGCCAGAAAGCGGGTTCGCGCGAGGGGGAACCCGGCGCGCCCTCCAGGGCGCTTGCGACCTCGTGGAGCAGGGCCAGGGCCCGAGGCGCGTCTCCCGCCTGGCGATAGGCCCTCGCCAGCGCAAGACGGAGCCGGGACCACGATCCGGCTCCGAGGCGATCCTGCTCGCCGTTGACCAGAGCGCTGAGCATCGGCGCGGCCTGGGGATCACCGGAGGCGACCATGAGCTCACCCAGGACGAGCATGAAGCCCGGCTGGGCGCTGGGCGCGTGCGTGCGAGCAAAGGCGAGCCCTCGGGCGGCGTCGGCGCTGAGATCGACGATCTGCTGCGGCGTCGCTCCGCCTAGCAGCGACTCGCGCCGGGCCTCCAGTTGCTTCAGCAGACCCGCGGCGACGGCGGAGCCGGCGGCGGATCGGACCGGGCTTGCCTGCGGCAGCCGATCGAGCATGCCGCGGAGGGCATCAAGGTGCTCGGTGGCAGGGCCCCTGGCGATCTCGGCGATGAGCAGTCTGGCAAGCTGCTCGCGGAAGCGCGGAGCATCGGGGTCGTCACTCTCGGCCAGCACGCCCAGCGCGCCGCGCAGAGCGGGCTGACGCTTGCGCCAGGACTCGGTCTCTTCGCCCGCGGTCTGCGCGGCGGCGAAAAGCTCCACGGTGCGACGGGCCGCACGCAGGGCTCGCTCCGAACGCGGCATGCCGACGAACACGGCGGCCAGCGCGTCGGCCTCCTGAAGCGGATCGCCTCCGGCGGCGGAGAGCACGGCCTTCTCCCACGCCGCCAGCGAGCGCACGTCGGGAGAGGCGTCAACTCGAGCGATGACCTGGTCGAGCAGTCTGGCGGCCTCGGCTCGGGCCGCGGGCACTCCCTCCCGTGCGCGAACAACGGCCTTGGCGAGCGTGGCCTCGGGCGGAAGCACATCCAACGGAACGTCGCTCGGGAGGATCGCGGCGATGGTCTCACAGGCCCGGGCGCCCTGAGCCGGCGTGCCCGACACCACCGGGCCCTTCAGCAGCGTCACGGCCCTGGCAAACAGCTCGGTTCGGGACAGGGGCTCGGCCAGCGCGCGGTCGACAAGCAGGGCGGCCCGGGCCTCGGCCTCAAGGTTGTGCTCATCCGAGCCCGGGAGAGGCGCACCCACGCCGCCCGGCTCCTCACCGATCCGGCAGAGCGCCAGCCGTGCGCGAGCCACGATCCCGGCGCGATCGGGCTGCGGATCCGACGCGGGATCGCCGATGGACGCGCAGCGGTCGAGCACCAGACGCAGGTGGCGTGCGGCGGCGGCTCGGAGCTCCGCCGCCCGCTCCGGGTGGGCCAGCGCCGCGTGGCCCGCCGAGAGCCCGATCAGCAGCCGATACGCGCAGTTGGCCAGCGCATCGGAGGGTTCTGGGATCTCGGCAAAGGCGCGGGCGGCGTGCTGCACATCGGCCCGGGAGGCAAGCTCGGTCGACGTGACTGCAAGGAGCATCCGGGCCATCGCACGGACATAGGGAATGCGCCGGGCCTGCTCGACGTCCACGAGCGTGTGCACGTCCCGCTCGGCCTGCTCGCGGGCCTTGGCGTCGGTCGAGCGGTCGACAAGCTGGGCCTCGAGCCGTGCGACGGCGATCGCCGCGGCCTGTTCGGCGCGCTGCGCGTGCTCGAGCGCGTCCTGCGCCCGGGCGCGAACGGCATCGCGCTGGCCCGTAGTCGGAATCGCATAGAGCACCTGGAGGTCGCTGCCGTCGGTGGCGAGCATGTCCAGAGCCAGCGCGGCTCTGTCGACCCACCAGGTGGTGACGCGCATATCCGCGGGCGATGCCGCGATCAGCCGCTTGCGCAGGTCGTCGGAACGCGCGATGAGATCCGCCCGATCCGACGCGACGGTGGCGGTTTCGAGACGGCGTTTGAGCTCAACGAGTTGCCGCTCAAGGTCCGCGGACTGGGCCCCGCAGATCGGAGCGGCCGCCAGGATCATCGCGACAGCCGCGGCATGTGACAGACCGCGGAGATTCATCGCTCACCCGCCTTGGCCGACCGAGGGGCCTGTTCGCCCGAGAGCTCGCCCTGTTCGCGCACGACGCGATAGCCGGTGGCGCCGGCGCCGGCGGGGACGGAGTGTGCGGCGGCGATGGCCTGCATGGTCCCGGTCGGGTCTTCGTCGAGGAACTGAATCGTCTGGATGAGCACGGGCCTGCGCCCGGTGACCGGGTTGACGGGGTTGAGCTGGTCCAGCCGGGCGAGCGTGGCCTCGGGGCCGGCGTCCCAGACGCCGCCGCCGGAGCGCTGGATGGACCGGGAGAGCAGGAAGATGGCGTCGGGCTTGAGTGCGAGTGCGGCCTCGAGGCCGGCCAGCGGATTGGACCTTCCTGAGGGCTCCACCGCCGCAAGCCAGTCCCGGAGCAGCAGTCGCGCGCTGGGCGTAGCCCGCATGAGCACCGGCGCGAAGGCCTCGGCGGGTGGCGAACCGTCGGCCTGCCTGCGGAAGATGACCACGCCGAACTTCTGCGTCGGGCTCAGACGGCTGATGGATCGTTCCAGCTCGTGCAGCACGATCGGGAGCGAGGTGACCATGGGCCCGGAGCCATCGACGACATAGACGACGGATCGGACGCTGGAGGCGCCCAAGCCGCCGAAGGTCACGGCCCGCGCACCATCGGTCATTCCGGCGACGGCGAGGCCCCCGCCCGCCGCTCCGGCGGACGCGGACAGGAATCCCCCGCTGAGCAGCCCGGACGCGCCCGAGACCGAGCCCGCGAGCGCGGGAAGCATGTCGCCAGTTGGCGGCGTGGAGAGCCCGCTGATGGGCGTCTGCGTGCTCGCGGACATGTCCAGAATGGCTTCCAGAGAGCCGCTCGGGGGCGGCTGGAATGCCGACTCGCGAGCCACCACGGGCGCGCCGGTGGAGCCGATGGCCAGCGGCCCGTCGCCGGGGTTCTCGAACGAGAGCTGGATCAACCCGCCCCCGACCGACCCGGCCGGGGCGACGGTGTGCCAGACCACCGTGCCCAGGACCAGCAGCAGCCCGGCGTGCAGGATGGCGCTGATGAGCATGGGCACGCCGGCGCGGGCTGTGCTTCGACGTGCGGCGGGAATGGAGACGAGCGCATGCACCTGGACGGGGGACTGGCCGCCGGCGTCATCGAGGGCGCGACGATCTCTCCCGGGCGCCGCGTCGGGAGCCGGGTGATCCGAGTCTGCCGAGAGCGGGATGCCGCTATGACCCACCTTTGGCCCCTCCCCCCGGTGGGGCGATCGGCGGCGGGCGCTTGGACTTGCCCGCGGTCCGCACCGCTTCGATGGCGCGATCGAGCGAGAACACGCCGGGCCCGATGAGCGCAAGAGCCATGCCCGCGCAGAACAAGCTGAACTGCCAGAGAATCGGGCGCCATCCCTCCACGGACCACAGCGGGTGGTCGGGCAGAATGAACAGCATGGTCTTCCCGGCCTGGATCGCGGGCGTGCACTGATCCAGCCAGATCGCGCCGAGCATCACGCCCGCGAGCGTGAGCCCGCTCAGTCGATTGAACAGCCCGATGGCGACGCCCAGTCCCGCACCAAGTTCGGCCAGCAGCACCGCGAGCGCGAGGTACTTTGGCCAGAGGCCCGACGCGATGGCCTTGGGCCACGTGGCCGACCCAGCCGAACCGTCGGCCTTGGGCGCAGGGTGGGCCGCCGCATGGATGCGCAGCGCAATGCCCCAGAGTCGCCGGACCTTCTGCGGCTCGGCAAAGTCGGCGGCGGTGTAAGCAGGTGACGGAGTCGTGACGGGCGTTGTCTGGGCCAGCACGAGGGTGCCGACCGTCATGGACGCGGGCGTGTGGCCCGCGCTGGGTGCCGGGATCGGCTGGGCGGGAGCGGTCGGGGGCGCAAGGGGCGGAGCGACACCGGGCTGGATGATGCCCATGTTGGCCAGAATCGCCGCGGGCTCGCCCTTGACCTCGAACGTGGCAAACAGCTTGCCCAATCCGGCCCACAGAAACGTGATCGCCAGCACCAGCCGAAGAAAGACCGGGGCGTAACTGACGGCGAGATAGCTGGGACGGAGCGCGCTCATGGCCGGTTCATCGGCGGGTCGAGGATCGGAGGATGATATGGACGGCGAGGATCGCACGCCCGGAGGATGGGGCTTGATCGGGTCGATCATGCCCTCGATCGCCGGACCTGATCACGGGACAGAGCACCGGGAACGAGCACGTGGCGGGGGTATGTGCCGTCCAGTCTGCAACCGGTCGACGCCTTCGCCGCGCACCTATCTTCATGACATCCGCGGGCGTGGCGGAACTGGCAGACGCGCGGGACTTAGGATCCCGTGACCGCAAGGTTGTGCAGGTTCAACTCCTGTCGCCCGCACTTGGATCGACCATGCCCAAAGGCAGCGACCGCCGAGCCGAGGGCATTCCGCCCCGCCCGGGGCGACCATGGGCCCTTCGAGGCGATCGGATCATGACCACGGGCACGCCGGGACCGGTCGAGCGACCAGCGACCCCGGCGGGACCGTTGTCCTGAACTTGTTGGGATGATGGCAGGGACACGCCTCGGCCGTGAACTTGGCTGCTCCCAGACCAGGAGGATCGGGAATTCCGGTCAAGATCCGGTTGAATGTGCAAGAGTTCGCTGGTTTTCACGGTAGTACGTCGTACGTTCAAGGATTGGCGTCGTCTGAGACATGATTTCGCCGAGGAGAGAGACCATGAATCTGTGTGTTCAAAGCGTTCCTGCGCGTCGGTGGTGTGGATTCGGGCTTGCCGCAGGGCTGCTGCTTGGGTCGACAGCAAGCGTTCACGCCAACGCCACCGAGTGGATCGAACCGCGATCCAACGACGCAGCGGAGTACGCGATTCTGGGTCAGATCCCGCTTGGCGAGGGTCCGCTCCTGGCCATCAGCGGCTCGCTGGACGCCTTCGAGCAGGTGACCGCGCCGTCCGGGGGCTCCGGGGGCGGCGAGGGAATCGGATTCCCGTTCTCCAGCGGGCAGGACTTCTTCAAGATCTACATCCCAAACCCGTCGCTGTTCTCGGCACGCGTCGTCACCGCTCCGTTTGACTCCAAGCTGTACCTCTTTGATACCAACGGCTTCGGGCTGCTGACCAACGACAACATCTCCTCAAGCAACACGCTTTCCGAGATCACGCCGGCAGCCGTCGACGGGAGCTTCACCCTCTCGGCGCCGGGCATCTATGCCATCGGCATCAGCGGCAGCACCAACTTCCCGGTCTCCCTGGGCGGGCCGATCTTCCCGACCATCCCGATCGGCGTGCAGGGCCCGACCGGCCCCGGCGGGTCACAGACGCATATCGCCTGGGACGGCGTGCAGGCCGTCGGCGGATACCGCATCGAGTTCACGGGGGCCTATTTCGTCCCGACCCCGGGCTCGGCGGGCGCGCTGATCGTCATGGGCGCGATGGCGCTCCGCCGGCGTCGAGCTCGATCCTGATCGCTTCGGCCTCCTCGACTCGACCGGCAGCCACGCACCAATCGCGCAAGCGGAGCTTGGCGTCGCGCACGCGCGGATCCGTCGCCGGATACGCCGTCGTCAGCCGCTCCAGCCCGCGGCGCAGATGCCCCTCGCTGGCGACCAGGTCGCCAGAACGCCGAAGACACTCGCCAAGCAGGGACTGCGAGTTGCCCACATCCCCCTCCTGCATCCGCGGCAGCCGGTCCCGCATCGCAAAGGCCTCGCGCAGCGTCTCGCACGCACTCG
>DHLW01000048.1:303-12066 GCA_002405485.1 Phycisphaerales bacterium UBA4658 | reverse complement strand
CTCGTGATCGCCCGCATGCACGCGACGGCGCAGCTCCACGGCACGCTCGGCGTGCTCCTCCGCATGCGCGAGCCGCTCGGCCTGCTCGATCGTCTGGCCCCATCCGCCAAGACGCATCTTCAGTGCGGCCATCTGCACGAGCGCGTCGGCGATCCGCGGACTTCCCGCGCTGTACTTCTGCTCGCGAATCCTCAGGCCACGCTCCAGGAGCGGCTCGGCCTCGTCCAGCCGCCCAAGACTGATCAGGTTCGCGATCACACCCGAGAGCGCGATCGCCACGAGCTTGTGCTCCGGCCCCTTGGTCCGCTCGAGCTGCGCGACGGCCTTGCGCGAGAACTCCAGCGCCGTCGCAAAGTCGCCCCGCGCACGCACGCACGCCGCCACGCCGTTGAGATACTCCGCAACCTCGTCGGAGTCCGGGTCGACGGCCTGCTGCGCCTCCGCCGCGGCGCGCAGGTGCGGCTCAGCGACATCCAACCGGCGCCAGGCAACGTTGGCCGCGCCAAGCCAATACCGCGCGTCGCTGGTGCTCGGATGCGTCGCCCCAAGGTGTGCCTGCCGGATCGACAAGGCCTCCTCCAGGTGCTCGCACGCCCGCTCGAACTGCGCCAGCCGCATGCGAGCGCGGCCAAGGTCGCGCAGCGCATCGGCAAGCGGCAGCGGCTCCTGCCGCGCCCGGCTCCGCCGGATGCGCACCACCTCCTCCAGCATCGCCGCCGACTCCGGCACCGACTCCCGGCTCAACCCGCCGCGCGCAAGCCGATGCAGCAGCGGCGCACGCTCCGTGGGATGGTCGGCAAGCTGCTCCGACACCGCGCCAGCCGCCTGCACGATGAAGTCATCGATCGTCGAGATCGCCGGCGTGTCACCCTCGTCCTCGTTGGTCAGCTCCAGCCCGCCGGTGATCGCGTCGAGCGTCCGGCCCTTGGCCTGCTCGGCTCGGCTGGCCCGATACTGCGAGGCGAGCGTCAGTCCCGTCGCGAGCGCAAGAAGCGCCACGAATCCGCCCGCCGACAGCGCCCGATACGGATGCCGCGCGATCGCCTTGCGCAGCGTGTACATCGTGCTGTCGGGCCTCGCTCGCAGCGGACGCTTGTCCAGATACCTGCGAATGTCCTCCGCAAGCGCGGCGGCGGTGGCGTACCGCCGCTCCGGGTCCGCCGCAAGCGCGGTGAGCAGCACCGTCCGCAGCTCCGAATCCAGCTTCACCCCCACGCTCTCCGGTGCGATGATCCGGCCAGAACCCACCGCACGGATCGCGTCCGCAAGCGACGCGCCCAGGTCTCTCGGCCGGCGCCCCACCACCAGCTCATACAGCATCACCCCGAGCGCGTACACGTCGGCACGCGCATCCACCGCGTTGGGCTCGCCCGACACCTGCTCCGGAGCGGCGAACGCGAACGTGCCCAGAAAGCTCCCCTGCTGCGTCTGCTCCGTGAGCTGACCATCTGGACCAGACTCCTGGCTGAACTTCGCGACGCCAAAGTCGAGAATCCGCGGCAACGGACGAGCCCCAGGCGCCTCCGCCGCTTCGACAAGGATGTTCGCGGGCTTCAGGTCGCGGTGGATCACGCCGCGGCGGTGCGCGTGCTCCACGCCGTCGGCGACGTCGGCGATGAGCGTGAGCCGCGCGGCGCGAGAAAGACCCCGCTCCTTGCAGAACTCATCCAGCCGCTCGCCCTTGACGAGCTCCATCGCCATGTACGCCCGGGGCACGCCGCGGACCTGCACCGTCCCGGCCTGAAACACCTGCGCAATCGCCGAATGCTTCAGGAGCGCAAGCGCCACGCTCTCGTGCTCGAATCGGCGCAAGAGCTCCGGCGTGGCAAGATCGGCCCGCAGCACCTTGAGCGCCACGTTCCGCCGCGGCGCGTGCTGCACCGCGAGATAGACCACGCCCATGCCGCCCACGCCAAGCACGGTGCGGATCGTGAAATCAGCGATGGTCGTATCCGGCTGCAGTTCCGCAGCAAACGTCCCGGCTGAAGACCCGGCGGCGGGAGCGCCCCCGCTCCCCTTGGCGTTGTGCTCACGCTTCTGTACCGCGCCCGCGAGTTCGTTCGCAAGAGCGTTGTCGGCGAGGATGGACTCAACCTTCCTCCTGCACTTGTCGCACTTGCGCAGATGGCCCCCGAGTACCGCATCGGGGTTCGGAGCATCCGCCGCCGCGAACAGCTCATGCTCGGCGGGGCAGGGTTCGATGGTGCTCGGAGCCGCGGGGGTCATGCGTGCCGGATTGTTGGCCTCTGGTGGCACACGCCTCTGGCCTGCGTGCACCGGCCGCGGCCGAAAAGATCACAGGCGGGACGCCTGTGCCACCAGATTCTCAAACACACGCCGTGCCCTACTCATCATCCGCATACACCCGATTCAACTCATCGATGATCGTCCGTATGCGTTCCAGGCACCGGCTCTTGGCCAGATACACCTCTTGCGCCGTCAGCCCGAGCTGCGCGGCGACCTCGCTCGCGGGGATGTTCCGCAGCGCGGTCATCTCAAACGCCGCCAGCGTGTGCGGCTGCATCTTGCCGCTGGCACGCAGCCGATCGATCGCTTCCGCCAGGATCACCTGCCGCTGTTCGATCTCCCAGACCTGCGTCCACTCGTCGTTGCTCGCGCTCTCGGCGATGCTCCCGCTCAGCGTGTGACCGCGCGAGGCCTCGCGACGCCGAGCGTCGGCGATCTTTAAACGGCAGATCCCCAGCAGCCACTGCCGCAATCGCCCACGCGAACGGTCATACCGCTTGGCCTGCAGCGACGCGAACAGATCCGCCAGCGCATCCTGGGCCACCACATCGGCGTCGGCGTCCCCCAGCCCCGCCTTGCGCGCCACGCTGATCAGGATCGGCCGATACCGATGATCAATCTCGGCCCACGCCTGCTGATTCCCAGGCGTCGCGAGCGCGGCGAGCAGAGCCGAGGTTGTCACGGTGGCGTCGATCATGTTCGTCCAGAGTTTATGGAATCTGCACGCTCCGCGCCGACCACGGGTTCCACACCCAGCTCTCGCGGAATATCATGGATGTACCGCCCCGCCACCCCCGGAGCGGCTCACACCCAATCACTCGGCCAGGGGGGCTTGGCCACGGATTCTCGGGTACCGCCACGCTCCGCGTGGCGCCCGATGGAGATCGCTCCCATGCCGAAGCAGAACTGGACCAAGAAGGAACTCCTCTCCCGCCCCGTCAAGCACATCGACATCACCGCCTTCGACGCGCGGCCGGTCATCGACAGCTATCGCGACATGGCCTACTCCAGCCGCACGCTCGCGCAGGCCGCCGACATCTACAGCATGATGCTGAAGGACAAGGAGTGCGCCGTCATCCTCACCCTCGCCGGCTCGCTCATCAGCGCGGGGCTGAAGGACGCCATCATCACGCTCATCGAGAACAACTGCATCGACGCCATCGTCTCCACCGGGGCGAACATCGTCGATCAGGACTTCTTCGAGGGCCTGGGCTTCAAGCACTACATCGCCCCCGGCTCGCCCGAGGCCCCGCCGGTGGACGACATGACGCTGCGGAACATGATGATCGACCGCATCTACGACACCTACATCAACGAGGACGATCTCCGCGCCTGCGATCACGCGACCTACGAGATCTTCAACGCCTTCGCCCCCGGCGCGTACAGCAGCCGCGAGTTCGTCGAGGCCATGGGCGCGTACCTCGCCAGCAATCCCAAGTTCGCCAAGAACGCCAGCATCGTCAAGACCTGCTACCAGAAGCGCGTGCCGATCTTCGTCCCGGCATTCTCTGACTGCTCCGCCGGCTTCGGCATCGTCCTGCAGCAGACCGAGGCCATCGAGACCGGCAAGGGCCAGGTCGCCATCGACTCCGGCAAGGACTTCCGCGAACTGACCGACATCAAGCTCGCCTGCAAGGACACCGGCCTGCTCATGCTCGGCGGCGGCGTCCCCAAGAACTTCGCCCAGGACATCGTGGTGGCCGCCGAACTGCTCAACGAGCGCAAGGGCGGCAAGGCCCGCGGCGACATCGGCATGCACAAGTACGCCATCCAGATGACCGTCGCCGACAGCCGCGACGGCGCGCTCTCCGGCTCCACCCTCCGCGAGGCGTGCAGTTGGGGCAAGGTCGACGTCGTCCACGAACAAATGGTCTTCGGCGAACTCTCCGCCCTCTTTCCCCTCCTCGCCAGCGACGCCTACCACCGCAAGGCCTGGAAGAGCCGCAAGGGCTTCAAGTTCGCCGACCTGTACGAGAAGGGCGACGGCATGCCGACGTTCTCGGCGGGCAAGAAGAAGGTTGGGGCGCGGTAAGCCGACGCCAAGACCATCAACAAGAATGCATCATCAGAGCCCCGAGCGCAAGCTCGGGTTTTTTGTTGCATCTCGCATGTGAAGCGAGCGTCTCTTTGCAGCAGATTGACTGCCGTCGATCGGGCCGTTGCCGTTTCTGTACTTTCCCTGCAAGGCCTTGCGACCACTGCCGTCACACGTTATCTTGCGAACATGCTCAAATGGCTTTTCGGGAAACGACGATCCTCTGCGCCGATACAAGTCGGTCCGCAGATGGCCATGATTGCGTTTTCTAACCACACTGCGCCCTCCGCCGAAGCGATCTCGACCGCATGGACAGAGCTTTTTCCCAATCAGCCCGCACTGCAGCCCGATGCAGAGCCACGGCCGGAAGGCAGCCCCATTGCGTTTACGACCGGCACAACTTCGCTGATGTTTGCTCACGTCGACACGCCGATCCCCTGGCCCGAGGTTGAAACGGCCTGCCAAGTGTCATGGATGTGGCCGGACGCCGCCTCATCCCTGAAATCACACCGCTCGCACGCAATCTGTGTCTGCCTCCCAGGCGGCCAGAACACGACACCGATCGATGCCGCGGCGTGCGCACTCGCCGTCAGCCGCCTTATCGCCGCGGCGATGCACGCCGGGAAACCCGCGGGTGTATATTGGGGCAACGCCGGGCTCTGCCACAAGCCCGAGGATTTCATTGACGCCGTACGCACGGCCGACGAGGAGGGGATCCACCCAGCCATGCTTTGGGTCGGCGTACTCATCTCGGCGCGCGGCCCGCAGGGTCCTTTCACTCTCACGACCCATGGCCTTCGGTCTCTCGGACAAAAAGAGTTCGAGATCATCGATACACGCATGCCTGCTGGTGACCTGCGCATGCTCGCCATCGACTTGGCGATTTATGTCTTAGACGCTGGCCCGGTACTTCTCGACGGACAGACCTTTGGCCGCTCCGCCGAAGAACGAATGCGCATCGAACACACCGGTTCCCGCTTCCGACGCGGCGAGGACATAATCCGACTGCACCTTCCGTAACCGATCAGGACTGCGCCTTTCTGAGTTACTTTGCTCCAAGTGCGCCACGAACATCGTGAGGACTCAGGGCGCAAGCCCTGGCACCCAAGACGTCAGACTCACCCCGAGTCCGCGTGCATCCCCATATACCCAACGAGCCCAAAGCGCAAGCGAAGTGCCTGAGTTCTTCCGACACCCATAAAGCCACCTGCTCACGACAGGTATCAGCAACATGGGCAGGCACTGGCTCTTCCCACGCATCCTCTTGCAGATAGCCCTTTCCATGCTGACCGCACTCGTCGGAGCACGTATCGACATCGGCGCGCACGACGTTGGCCGACAAGATTGGGCGACATCCTCCCGCGTCGTGCTGTGGACTCGCTACTTGGATGACAATATCGACGAAGCTCCCACGCTAATTTCGGTACTACTGCAACTTCCGACAATCGACTATCACCCTCAGGGCACGCATCCCGCGAGTATCGGCTTAGCACACTTTGGAGCGGACGGCCAAGTCGAGTTGATCTGATCCGCCTGGCCATTCCGCTCGCTCGAAGGTTGGAGAGCAACCGTCCCAACCCTCTTCAGCGAGCAAGCAGTGTGCTGGCAAGCACTTTCAACAACCAACGTTTCACCGCCGAGAGTCCACAAGGAGCCGCCGACAGCACCCACTCTGCTCAACTCGCATGTCCTCATCGACCTGCCCAATCGCCCAAACGCTCCAACGTGTGTGCCATGGTCCCCACGTTGGACTGAACTCCCCGCGAACGCCATCGTGTTTGTTGCGATGATCGAGCTTCCCTTGCTGCTTCTTCGGCGTTTCCGCGCTCGACTCCGTGCTCGCGGCAGCCTCTGCCCCCACAGCCGCCGCGACCTCCGCCACACCCCGCCCACCTCCCCCTGCCCCGAGTGCGGCCAGCCATAACCGCCAAACTTGCACCGCTCTCCCATCCCTGCGACACTCTCAGCATCGCCGGAGGCGGGGCATGCTTTGCAGGAGTCGCCCATGGCGTTCATCATCGATCTGTGGCTGCCGATCCTGCTCTCCGGCGTCGCCGTCTGGTTCGCCAGCGCGCTGGGGTGGATGCTCCTGAACCATCACGCCAAGGACTTCAAAGCCCTCGCGCCCGACGCCGAGCGCTCGCTCACGGCAGTCCTCGCGTCGCACAACATCGCCCCCGGCGTCTACGGCTATCCCGACTTCAAAGCCCTGAAGAAAGCCCCGACCAAAGGGCCGATCGGGCTGCTCCGCGTCTGGGCGCCGCTCAACATGGCCAAGCCCATGCTCTTCAGCGTCCTCTGGTTCCTCCTCACCGCCACCGCCATGGCCTATCTGGGTCACGCCGCACTCCCCAAAGGCGCCGAGTTTGCCAAGGTCATGCAGGTCATGGGCACCGCCGGCGTGC
This sequence comes from Phycisphaerales bacterium UBA4658, assembly GCA_002405485.1. Lineage (GTDB taxonomy): Bacteria > Planctomycetota > Phycisphaerae > Phycisphaerales > UBA1924 > UBA4658. The sequence goes on along the minus strand of DHLW01000048.1, from coordinate 5,379 downwards.
TCGGCTTCGCCTTCGGCGGCGTGGTGTGCGACGTCTGGTTCCAGAACGCACGCCGCGCCATGATCCTGAACTTCGTCGACGGCGTCGTCTACGGCCTGATCGCCGGCGCCATCTTCGCGTGGCTCTGGCCGAGGTAGCCCGTCCTCGCTCGCACACGCACTCCGCCGACGACAAATGCCAAACAGCAACCAATCGCAACTCTGCGCTCAGAGCAATCCCATCGCATCGTGTCCGAACAAAAATCAAACACACAGCACGATTCGCCGACACCCAAAACCCGCGGGCTTCTTCCGTCGCACTCTTCGTCGGTGCCGCATGCGGGGAGCAGTATCCTTATGACTGCGCTGCTCGAACCCATCGAACGATGCGCCGGCCAAGTGAGAACCCGCGTGAGCGCGCCGACTCCGACCGACCACGACCTTCTGCACCAGATTGCGGCTGGTGATGCAACGGCGTTGAGCATCCTCTATGACCGTTTCGCGCCGCGCGTGCTCGGTCTGCTCTCAGGGTTCTTCCGCTCCAGGGCAGACGCCGAGGACACTCTCCAGGAGGCGTTCTGGACCATCTGGAGAACGGCGGGGACCTACAACCCCGCGCTCTGCTCGCCCGCCGGGTGGATCATGATGGTCGCCCGCAGCCGAGCGCTCGATCGCGTCCGCAAACTCGGCCGGGACCGCCTCATCGGTGGCGACTCGGTCGATGATCTCCTGCCCCGCCTCGATCACACGCCCGAGGCGCTCCCCGTTCACGAACCCGGGTACGACACGCACTCGGCCCTCGATCTGCTCCCCGACGAGCAGCGTCAGGCCGTCGTGCTCGCCTTCTATCGCGGTCTTTCCCGCGAGGAGATCGCACGCGTGCAGGGGGTGCCGGTGGGCACCGTCAAGACCCGAATACGCTCCGGCGTGCGTCGCCTGCGTGACATTCTTGAGGATCAGCAGGCGCACCTTGCCGACGGAGGTGTCGCATGAGCGATCAGGCGCACAACCACGCCCGCCCCACGCCCATGTCCGACGAGGCCTTCGCCGAGGCCGTCGCGCTCTTTGTCGCAGGCGCGCTCTCGCCGGAGGAACAACGCGCGTTCGAGCAGTCGCTTCTGGTCGCTCTCTTTCACCAGCGCCGCCAACTGTCGCGCGATGCCGCGGTGCTCGACGCCCTTGCCACTGCGACACCCGCCCTGACGCCCCCTCCCGGGATCAAGTCGGCGCTCATGGCCCGCGTGCACGCCGACGCCCAGGCCCGCATCGGCTCCCCCAGCGACGAGCAGACGCCCTTTCTCACGCTCCGCACCGACGCCGGGCACTGGACCGATCTCGCACCGGGCGTTCAGGCCCGCACGCTCCTCGACGACCGCTCCATCAACCGCGTCACCATGCTCATCCGCATGGAGCCCGGCGCCGACTATCCCGATCACCACCACGACGGCCTCGAAGAGTGCTACGTCATCGAGGGCTCCCTCAACATCGCCGGCACCGTCCTGGCAAAGGGGGACTACCAGCGGTGCCTTCCCCACACCGACCACGGCCGGAGTTTCTCGACCACCGGGTGCCTCCTGCTCATCACCATCGCCCGCCAGGCAGCCTGACCGGCGGCATGCCGCTCCCCGACAGGTCCTTGAATCGGTCGAAGCGGCCCGCTCGCGGCTGCCATGCCGGAGGCCATGAGCGGGGTGACCAGTCCAGGCCACGTGCAGCCACGCGTCCCAAGCACCCCTTCCTAGACGCCCCGACCGACACATCGTTCGCTCCTGCAAGCGGTCGTTCTGGTCGATACATACGCCACCGGAGGGTTTCTATCATTCACGAGATGCGTTACCGCCCCTCCCTGCTCCGGGGCAACCCACGATGAGCAAGGACCTCGACCACAAGATCACCCACGCCCTCAACGCCGCCGCCCGCGGCGACCAGAAGCAGTCCGCCGAACTCCTCCCGCTCGTCTACGCCGAACTCCGCAAACTCGCCGCGGCCCGCCTCGCCCGCACGCCCCCGGGCAACACCCTCCAGCCCACCGCACTCGTCCACGAGGCCTACCTCCGCGTCGCCGACAACAACCAGGGCTGGGACCACCGCGGCCACTTCTTCGGCGCCGCCGCAAGGGCCATGCGCGACATCCTCGTCGAGCAGGCCCGCCGAAAGGCCGCGATCAAGCACGGCGGCGGGCGCAAGCGCGTCGACATCGACGACGCCCAACCCATCGCCCCACCCAACCGCTCCGAGCAGGACGCCCAGTTCTCCGTCCCCGCCGAGGACATGCTCGCCCTCGACGATCTCCTCCGCCAACTGGAGCACGACGACCCGCGCAAGGCCGAGGTCGTCATGCTCCGCTTCTTCGCCGGGCTCACCAGCGAACAGGTCGCCCTGGCGCTGAACGTCTCGCTCTCCACCGTCGAGCGCGAGTGGCGCTTTGCCCGCTCCTGGCTCCAGAGCAAGCTCCGCGAGCGGCACGCCGGCGGGCTCACCCCGGAGGCCCCGACGTGACCGACCGGGAACGTCGTGCCCTTCTGGAAGACATCTTCCAGCACGCCGCCGACCTCTCGGGCCAGGCGAGGACCGACTTCGTCGAATCACGCTGCGCCCACGACCCCGACCTCAAGCGGGAAGTGCAGGCCCTCCTCCACGAACTCGACACCGGCACCCGCGGCGTGCTTGCCGCACAGGCCGTCGCCATGCCCGACATCGGGCCGCCAAAGGACATCGCCGGATTCCGGATCGAGCGCGAACTCGGCCGCGGCGGCATGGGCGTCGTCTACCAGGCCATCCAGCAGAGCCCGCGCCGCACCGTCGCTCTCAAGGTCATGCGCTGGGACGCCATGACCCCAAGCGGCATCAAGCGATTTGCTCGAGAAGCCGAGGTCCTCGGCCAGCTCAAGCACCCGGGCATCGCCCAGATCTACCAGGCCGGCATGGTCAACCTCGACGGCCGAGACCAGCCCTATTTCGCCATGGAGTTCGTCTCCGGTCCGGACATCAAGTCCCACTGCGACAAGCTCTCCCTCTCTCGCAATGACCGGCTGACGCTCATCGTCCGACTCTGCCAGGCCGTCCAGTACGCCCACGGCCGAGGATTCATCCACCGCGACCTCAAGCCCGGCAACATTCTCGTCGAGCGACTCGACACCGACCCGCTCGGCCAGCCCAAGGTCCTGGACTTCGGCATCGCCCGAGCCACCGGCTCCGACGAGCCCGCCAACACCCTCCGCACCCACACCGGACAGATCGTCGGCACGCTCGCGTACATGAGCCCCGAGCAGGCCGCCGGCGACTCCGACAAGATCGACGCCCGATGCGATGTCTACGCGCTGGGCGCCATCGCCTACGAACTGCTCACCGGTCGGTTGCCGCTCTCGCTCTCCGGCCGCACCATCCCCGAGGCCATGCGCATCGTCATCGAGCAGGACCCGCCCTCGATGCGCACCCTCGACCGCACCCTCGCCGGCGATCTCGATGCCATCGTCTCCCGCGCGCTCGAGAAGGACATCGCCCGCAGATACCAGTCCGCCGCAGAGCTCGCCGCCGATGTCGAACGCTTCCTCCGCGGCGAGCCCGTGCACGCACGCCCCCCGAGCGCCACCTACCAGCTCTCCAAGTTCGCCAAGCGCAACAAGGTCCTCGTCGCCGGTGTGCTCGGCGTCTTCCTGGCCCTGGTCGTCGGCCTGGTCTCCACTCTCGTCATGTTCCGCCGAGCACAGAACGCGCGCGAGCTCGCCGCCTCCGAGGCCGCCCGTGCCTCGCGTGAGGCCGCCCGCGCAAACGCCATCAAGGACTACCTGCTCGTCGACATGATCCAGGCCGCATCCCCCGATCGCGACGGCTACGAAGTCCGCGTGATCGACGTCCTCAGACGATCCTCCGAGAACGTCAACGACCGCTTCGGCAACGAACCCGAGCTCGAAGCCGAAGTCCGAGGACTGCTCGGCAACACCTTCCGGCTCCTGGGTCTGCGCCCGGAGGCCATCTCCCAGCAGCAACTCCGCATCGCGATCATCCAGGCCCAGACCCCCATCGACACACACGCCCTGGCAACCGCCCATGCCGATCTCGCCTCCTCCTTCATGCTCAACGATCAGCCCAAGGAGGCCGAGGCCGCCGCACGTCGCGCAATCGAGCTCTACGGCAACGCGTCAGACGACTACCTTCCCATCATCAACGCCCGCGTCGCCCTCGCCACCTCGATTCAGGCCCAGAGCAGATTCGCCGAGGCAGAACCCATCCTCCGTGACGCGCTCACACGCCAGGAGCGCCTCCTTGGACCCTCGGCACGCGGCACGCTCATCACCTTCAGCGTGCTCATCGCCACCGTCCAGGCCCAGGAACGCAAAGACGAAGCCCTCGACCTCAGCCGAGAGTTCGTCAAGCGCTCTCGCAGCAGCCGCGAAGCTGGCCCACAGTCCACGCTCGTCGCCATCAACAACCTGGCCACCGCCCTGCAGAACGCCGAGAAGTACGAAGAGGCCTGGGAATACGCCCGCACGCTCCCGGAAGAGACCGAGAAGCTCTTCCCAGACGGACACCCCTTCCGCATCGTCGCGCTCGTCAACGCCGGCACCGCCGCACGCCGCGTCAACCGCGTTGACGACGCCGTCCGGTTCCTTACCGCTGCCGTCGACATGTCCACGAGGGCCTATGGACCGGGCGACTTCCAGACCGAGCGCGCCGTCAGCCGCCTCCGCGATGTCTACCGCGTCACGGGTCAGGTCGACCAGGCCATCCAGTGGGGCCGCCGAGCCGTCAGCATCCGCCTCATGGTCGCCGGCCCCGGAGAGTGGGAGAGCGTCGTCAAGGCCATGACCGAGTTCGAGGCCTATTGCCGCAGACGCGACCGAGCCGCCGACGCCGACATCCTCGGCTGGCTCAACGCCTCCGCCGAGCAGCTCGCGCCAGCCGAAGGCCGCTCCCGCGCGCGGTTCCTGGGCAACCTCGGCATGTCCTACATCGTCTTCGATCGCCTCCAGGACGCTCGACCCATCCTCGACCGCGCCCAGGACGCCCTCGGCACTCCCGGAATCTCCGAACGCGACGAACGCGACAACCGCGCCATCATCTACAACGCGCTCGCCAAGCTCGCCGAGATCGAGGG
>DHLW01000048.1:0-203 GCA_002405485.1 Phycisphaerales bacterium UBA4658 | reverse complement strand
CGCCAAGCTCGCCGAGATCGAGGGCAGAACCGAAGACGCCAAGGCCTACCGAGCCAGAATCCCACAATAACCCACCACCCGTCCTCCGCCCCCCATCGCCTCACGCCGTCTCTTCCGCTCATCTCCCCCGCCGACGCATCCGCTCCCCGAGCACCGCGCCCACTGCAGCGCCGATCGCCTTCTCGAGCTGATCGTTCACGATG
>DHLW01000080.1:977-2727 GCA_002405485.1 Phycisphaerales bacterium UBA4658 | reverse complement strand
CACCGCCATGCCGCGGGGTAAGGTGCTGGTCACTGGTGGGACTGGGTTCCTGGGCCGGGCCGTTGTTTGCGAGCTACGGAGGGCAGGGTTCGCCCGCGACCAGATTGTTGCCGTCGGCAGCGACCATGCTGACCTTCGCAATCGACACGAAACCACAGGGCTCTTTGAAGAGCATCGTCCGGCGCTGGCGATTCATCTGGCTGCAAAGTGTGGCGGCATTCTGGCGAACATGGCATCTCCGTATGAGTTTGCTTCCGAAAACCTTTCAATGGCCGTCAATGTCGTTGATGCGTGCGTGTTGTTTGGATGCAAGCTGGTAACGGTTGCGAGTGTGTGCGGCTATCCGCGCGACTGCCCGGTGCCGTTTCGAGAGGAAGAGTTCTGGTGCGGAGAGCCCGAAAGCACAAATGCCCCATACGGAAACGCAAAGCGTGCATTGGTTTCACTTGTCGACGCCGCTTGGCGTGATGGGCTGCCGGCCGCTGTGCTTGTCCCGACAAACCTCTACGGACCGGGCGATCACTTTGGCCTCAAGAAAAGCCATGTCATCCCCGCCTTGATTCGTCGCATGAATGAAGCCGCGGATGAAGGCCGCGACGAGGTGGTTGTCATGGGGACGGGGGGGGCAACGCGAGACTTTCTTTACGTTGATGACGCTGCCGCCGGCATCGTCCGCGCGGCGATTGTGGTGAATCACCCTGCGATCATCAACCTGGGAAGCGGAGTGGAAACGGCTATTTCAGATGTTGCGGAGTTGATTGCCGCGGCGGTCGAGTTCAAAGGGCGGATTGTTTACGACGCCAGCAGACCCGACGGACAGCCGCGAAGGCTGCTGGATATCACGAGGGCAAGGTCGCTGCTTGACTGGTCGCCTAGTGTGTCTCTAGTCGACGGCATCATGCGGACGACCGATTGGTGGCTGGGGGCAAAGGCGTGAAACCTACCGCAATCTTGAATAGCCGAACGCAGATGCTTTCCAACATCGCCATGCGAAAGCGACTGCGGCGTGCATGCGAAGTTGGCGTGTTTCGCTGCGAGTTCAGTCGTGAGATTGTCGCGTTCATGCGCGGCGACGGTCGGCTTGACCTCGTGGACACGTTCGGCCCCGGTGGCGTGGGAAGCGGAGACGTTGACGGCGGCTGCTTCACGGTGGTCGACGGCGACGTGCTGAGGCGATTAGCAGTCGAGTATGCGATGACGGTTGACGACGGCGCCCGCGTGTCTGTCTACGCCATGTCGTCGCTGGAGTGGGCGAGAATTGCCGCCGGCGCGTGCATTGAATACGACTTCGTCTACCTTGACGCGGATCACGGCTACGAATCTGTTTCGTCCGACCTCTCCGCGTACTGGCCCCTTGTCTCGCCGGGTGGGTGGCTATGCGGTCACGACTACTCGGCAACCACTCGCTGCAAGGACACTTCACACTTGGCAGGCATGGGCGTCGGCCGGGCTGTCGATGAGTTCGTCGACACCCTGCAAGCGAACGGCTCGGCGGTTGAGTTCAATCTGGCGATGGACGGATATTCTTCGTTTGCGATCAGAAAGCCGTCGCTTGCATGAGAAAAGCCATCGTCACGTTTGGCGTCGGAGAATCGCGGCGGCTGCTCGATGTCAGCCTTCCGACGTTTCGACGGTACGCAGACAGGCACGGCTACGAGTTGATAATCGGTGAGCCGCCGCCGAGCCCCGACGTGTCGTGGCGAAAGCTGCCGCTGCTGATTGACCTGCTCCGCGAGGGCTACGACGCGCT
>DHLW01000080.1:0-796 GCA_002405485.1 Phycisphaerales bacterium UBA4658 | reverse complement strand
CCGCACCCGCTTGGGCTTGTCGTCCATCAGGTTCCCGAGGGCAGCGTGCCGAACTGCGGGCTGATGGTGCTGCGGTGGCCGCTCGGCATCGTGCCGCTGGTGCAAGCACAGGCGATTGCCGAGACGCGGCAGAAGAGCGGGCGACCGTTCCGGCGGTCGGCGTGGTGGGAGCAGGCCGCGATCATCGAGGCACTCGGCGGCGACCCCGACGCGGACCTCGTCACCGTTCCAAGTCACTTTCAGCTTGTGACCGGAACGGAGACGACTCGGTGGGGCAGGCTGCCGTACGAGTGGAACCCGCACCCGCATGACTGGCGTGGCTACCCGACGAACGCGCGGTGCTTCCACGCGACGATGAGTGCCGACCGCTACGAGGCAATGACGATGGCGGTGAAGTTTGCCGAGAGGGAGGAGAGATGGCGAGCGACCAGTTCTACGAGGGTGCCCGGTGCTATCGTTGCGGCGGCGACTTCTACGACATCCTGACGCGAGGAAAAAACGCGATCGTGTCGTGCGTGTTCTGCGGTGCGATGGACTTTGCCGACTGGATTCCGCCACTTCCCGAGGCTGTGCCGTCGAGCAGTGGAAGCTTTAGGTTCAAGTTCGGTTCGTTTGCTGGCATGACCATTGCCGAGGTTGCCGACCAGCCGAACGGCGAGCAGTACCTGCGGCTCCAGTCGCGGCAAAGCGACAAACTGCGGCCGATGATTGAGGAGTTTTTCGCCGCTCGCGACGCCGCGAAAAAACTGGACTTGTCAGAGGGCAGTCAAGGCGTTCCACTATCGGCCCGATAGTT
>DHLW01000098.1 GCA_002405485.1 Phycisphaerales bacterium UBA4658 | reverse complement strand
CCAACGGGCCTTCGGACTACTCGGCGGTGCACAGCGTGCAGGATGAGTACTCGATTGCGCCGCTTCCGGGCGGTGGCAAGGTGAGCGGGGACTCGAAGCCCGATCCGTCGTGGGACCTCAAGACCTCGCCACTGGTTCAGGTCAACACCATGACTGCCGATCGGTACTTCGCGCTCGGGGCTGAGCTGATGGCCAAGCATCCCCCGCAGAAGACCGACTGGTCGACGCTCGCACGGCTGGCGCGAATCGGGCTGGTTCCAGGGCGGCCGTTCGACCTTGCCTCGGCCCCTGAGGCCGTGCGTGCCGGGCTCTCCCGAGCGCCGCAAGCCGCGCTTGCCGAGATTAAGGCCAAGGTGCCGACGGTGGCCCGCGTGGTCAACGGCTGGCAGATGAACACCGACACCATGGGCGTGTACGGCAACGCCTATCTCAAGCGAGCGATCGTCTCGATGGTCGGCCTGGGCGCCAACCAGCCCGAGGACGCCATCTACCCGCTCGCCATCACCGACGCCGACGGCGAGTCCCTCCGCGGCGATCGGCGGTATGAGCTGCGGTTTTCCAAGGAGCAACTGCCGCCGGTCGGCGCCTTCTGGTCGGTGACGATGTACGACGCCGAGGGTTTCCAGGTCGCGAATCCGCTGAACCGGTTTGCCATCGGCGACCGCGACGCGCTGAAGTTCGACGCCGACGGCTCGCTGACGATCTACATCCAGCACGAGAATCCTGGCAAGAACAAGGAGTCCAACTGGCTCCCGTCGCCCGCCTCCGGCGCGCTCGGGGTGACCATGCGGCTCTACGCCCCCAAGGCGCAGGTGATCGACGGACGCTGGAACCCGCCCGCCATCCGTCGGGTCAACTGACGCACATCGTTCCTTTGGCCCGACCGCCCAGTGCCACTGACAAGCGAGGCCCCGTGCCGCACACCTCTTCAGCGTGTTTCGGTGATCTCCGCCGTTGCCCCCGCGCGTTGCTCGGCCTCGCCGCTGTGGCTGTTGCGGTCGTGGCCGGCCGCGCAAGCGCGGCGCAGCCCGCCACGGAGCCCGTGCCTCCGACGCCCGGAGCAGAAGCCCCGGACAGCAGAGCAAGGGCTGGAGTTGACGGGCAGTCGGGCCAGTTCGAGTCCCCGGAGGGCGATGGTGGCGTCTCGTTGCGGATGACTCCCTACGCGTGGTTGACTGGCTTTGACGGGAGTGTGGACGCCCGAGGCGTACGGCTCGACATTGACCTCTCTTTCGGCGACGTGCTCGATTCTTCGGACACGGTCTTCGGCCTGATGGGAGCGCTCGACTTCGAGGCGGGGTGGTTCATCGCCCAGCTCAACGGCGCATACACCACGGCCACGCAGGACGCCACGCGCGGGTTCGCCGGCCCGCGCGGCGGCGTCGTCTCGACCGCCACCATCGAGACCGAGCTCTCGGCGACCTGGCTGGAGTTCATGGCTGGCGCCCGAGTCATCAACCACGCGTTCGGCGAGGGGCACACGCTCGCGCTCGACGCCTTCGCGGGACTCCGCCACACCAGCTTGGGGCTCGACCTCTCCCTGCGGACCGAGACCGATGTGACGCTCCCCGACGGGGAGATCATCGCGGGAAGCGTGCAACGCGAGATCGAACGCGACCGCGACTGGGTCGAGCCCCTCATCGGGGCACGCCTTGGCGTGGCATTCGGTGGCGGCTGGACCACATGGCTCCGGGGCGATGTCGGGGGCTTCGGCGTCGACGGATCGGACCTGGCTTGGCAGGTCATGGCGGGGCTGGGCCACGAGTGGCATTCGAGGGCGGGTCGGTTGGTGTCTTCGGCGGCTATCGAGCGCTGCAGCAGGACTACAGCGAGGACGGCTTCGAGTGGGACGTGCTCACGCACGGGCCGCTGCTGGGCTTCTCGCTCCGCTTCCTGTTCTGAGTCGTGCCATCCGCCGTCTGTGTGCTCTCGTAAAGAACCCGGCCACAGACTCGCAGATCTTGACGCAGTCGCATGTTGACCTGCGCTGCCAGCAGCTCGATTGAGCGGCTTTCGCAGACGGATCAGTTCTTCACGCTCCAGCCTCCCCTGGAGATCTCGTGCATCGCACGAGCGTGAGGACACCGGTGCGCGCCGGCCCCTGGGCTTCCCGACGAGTGAGCCGGCGATCGTGCGAGCACGCCGCGTGTCTCGCTGACACGATGACCGACCTGCTGGTGTGTCCCCAGCGCGACGGGCCCGTCCGCACGTGTTCAGAGAACGTCGATCCCCGCTGCGATCCGGAGGGCCTCACGGCTGCCGCGCACTGGGTCCGCACTCAGATCGGGCACGATCGCCCGGACACCATCCGGCACTGCATGTTCGCCCTCACCCCGCGTGCGCACGGTGAGAGTGCACCGTCTGATCTCGAGGCGGAGTGCGCCGGTGATTCGGACGTACCGGTTGTGAAGACTTGATGTTGGAACCACCCCATACGTCTATTCGGCTCCGCGTGGGGGCTTCAGCAAAATCCCTGTCGGGGGCCGAGCCGCGGCTGCGTATTCCCTCTCGGGCCGCCCAGGTTCATTGAATCCAGCCGAATGCAACCTCGAATCTGTTTCGTCGGTCAAAGACCCGTGTTCAGCACGCCCAGGAGTTCGTCGGATGTGGATCGTCTCCCTCGCCCTGCGTCGCCCATACACATTCGTGGTTGCGTCGATTCTGGTGCTCATCCTCGGCGCTCTCTCCGCGGTGCGGATGCCCAAGGACATCTTTCCGGAGATCGACATCCCCGTCATCACCCAGATCTGGACGTATGGCGGCTTGTCGGCGCAGGACATGGAGCGTCAGATCACCACGTTTGCCGAGTTTGCGATCAACAACAACGTGAACGACATCCGCTCGATCGAGAGCCAGACGGTCGCGGGCCTGGCAACCATCCGGATTTCTTTCCCGCCCGGGACCAATGTCGACGGCGCCATGGCGCAGGTGACGGCTGTTTCGCAGACCATCCTCCGGCGAATGCCCCCGGGCACCAATCCACCGCTCATCATCCGTTATAACGCCGCCGCGGTGCCGATTCTGCAGATCGCGCTCTCCAGCGACACGCTGAGCGAGGCCGCCCTGGAGGATTATGGACGCGTGGGCTTTCGTCAGCGGATGGGTGGCATCGCGGGCATGACACTTCCCCTGCCCACGGGGGGAAAGCTGCGCCAGATCATGGTGGATCTCGACCCCGACCTGATGCGTGCCCACGGAGTGTCGGCCGAGGAGGTCGCCGCGGCCATCAACGCTCAGAACTTCACGCTCCCGGCCGGTTCCACACGCATCGGCGAGACCGAGCTTGCCGTTCAGCTCAACTCCAGCCCCGACAGTGTCGCGGCTATCAACGACCTTCCGGTTCGCTCCGATGCCGGCCGGACGATTTTCATCCGCGACGTGGCCCACGTTCGCGATGGGTTTGCGGTTCAGACCCAGGTTGCGCGGCAGGACGGCGCACGGGCCGCGCTGCTTACGGTGCTCAAGCGCGGTGGCGCTTCCACGCTCGAGATTGTCGATCAGGTTCTTGGAAGGTTGCCGACCCTCCGCTCCACCGCCCCGCCAGGCATGCTAATCGAGCCGCTCGCCGACCAGAGCCGGTTCGTCTGAAACGCCGTCAACACGGTGCTTCTGGAGGGGCTGATCGCGGCGTGTCTGACCGCGACCATGATCCTGCTGTTCCTCGGGTCCTGGCGCAGCACGCTGATCGTCGCCGCATCCATCCCGCTCTCGGTCATGGTGAGCGTCATCGCGCTGGACTGGCTGGGATTCACACTCAACATCATGACGCTCGGCGGGCTCGCGCTCTCGATCGGCATTCTGGTCGATGATTCGACTGTTGAGATCGAGAACATCCACCGCCACCTTGGCATGGGCAAGCCCCTTCGCCAGGCGATCCTCGATGGCGCGCAGCAGATCGCCGTGCCCGCGTTCGTCGGGACGACCGGTATCTGCCTGGTCTTCGTGTCCGTCGTGTTCCTTCGCGACATTGCAAGAGAGCTCTTCGTGCCCTTTGCGCTTGCCGTTGTGTTCGCCGTGGGCACCAGCTACGTGGTCAGCCGGACGATCATCCCGACGCTTGTGATGTGGCTGCTGCCCGCGGAGGAAGGGCGGTATGCGCCGGGTGCTCAGGACACGTCCAGAAGCCCTCTCGCCGCCGCACATCGCGCTTTCAACCTCGGGTTCGAGGCCGTTCGCTCGCTGTACACATCCCTCCTCGCCTCGGCACTCCGCAACCGGCTCATCGCGTGTCTTGTGATGCTGTCGGTCGTGGGTGGTTCGGCCTGGCTGCTGCCGCAGGTGGGCCGGGACTTCTTTCCGACCGCGAGCGGGGGCCAACTGCGCCTTGGGTTGCGTCTGCCGGCGCACATGCGCATCGAGCAGACCGAGATCGAGTTCCAGCGGGCGCAGGACATCATCCGCCTTGCACTTCCCGATGGCGCGGTCACCCGCGTGGTCGATGTCATCGGCTCGCCTGCGAATGGGCTCAACGCGGCCTTCCAGGACTCGATCAATGCCGGTCCGTTCGAAGGAGAGATGAACATCACCCTCGCGGCGGAGAGTGAACTCGACACCACCGAGGCCCAGGAGGTCATCCGTGATGCACTCTCCCGGGCCATGCCCGACGTCGAGGTTGCCTTCAAGCCGGCCGACATGGTGAATCAGGTTCTCAACGCGGGCATCCAGGCCCCGATCAACGTGCGGGTCTCGGGCAACAATCGCGGCGCAACACTCGCGATCGCCCGGCGGATACGAGACGGTCTCGCGTCGATTCCCGGCATTGCGGACGCCCGACTGGGCCAGGTCACCAACGCTCTGGTTCTCAGCGTCAACGTCGATCGCTCACGCGCCGCCGAGGCCGGTCTGACCCAGCGCGAAGTTGCCAGCACCATCCTCGCCTCGATGTCGTCGACGACGCAGGTTCAGCCCAGCTTCTGGGTCGATCCTCGGAACGGCATCAGCTACTTCCTCGCTGCGCAGACGCCAACCTATCGACTCGCGACCGTCGCCGATATCGAGAACCAGGGTCTGGATCTCGGGAACAGCACCGACGGAACCATGCAGACCCTCGGCAACGTTGCCGAGTTCACCCGTGCGGTGACCCCTGCGAACATCAATCGCTACGACCTTCTGCCCGCGTTCGACGTCCTCGCCAACGTTGCGGGGCTCGACCTTGGCTCCGTCAGCGAGCCCGTCGCCCGCGTGCTCGCGGAGAACACTTGTGACCTGCCGCCGGGCGTGACCGTCAGTCTCCGCGGCCAGCTCGCCACCATGAACGACGTTTATGCGCGGCTCATCGCCGGACTGGGCTTCGCCGCCCTGCTTGTGTATCTGCTCATGGTCGTCAACTTCCAGAGCTGGACCGATCCCTTCGTGGTCATTCTGGCGCTCCCAGGGGCCCTTGGCGGCATCGCGTGGATGCTCTTCGCGACCGACACGACCTTCAGCGTGCCCGCGCTCATGGGCGCGATCATGGTCATCGGCGTGGTCTCTCTAAACTCAATCCTCTTCGTCACATTCGCCAACGAGATGCTCGCTTCCGGACTCACGCCGGTGCAGGCCGCTCTCGCGGCGGGACGCACCCGGCTCCGTCCCATCCTCATGACCGCCGGCGCCATGTCCCTGGGCATGCTCCCGATGGCTCTTGGCCTGGGCGAGGCAGGGGCCCAGAACGCTCCGCTTGGACGCGCCGTCATCGGCGGTCTGGCCTTCGGGACGCTCACCACATTGCTCTTCGTGCCCGTCGCCTTCAGTCTTCTGCGTCGCCGCCCCAACCCGATTCTCTCGGAGAGATCGCATGTCCCACACTGAGACCGACACGCCCGAGGCGCTCGCCGAGATGCTGACCTCGCGACGGCGCCGCTGGATCGCTCCCGTTGCCGTTGTCATGATGCTCCTCGCCGGCGCCGCCCTCTACGCCGTCGGCGCCATGCCCAAGCGTGAGGCGCGACAGGAGGCTTCCGACCGTGCCAATGAGCGGCAGAACGCGGTTCGTCGGGTCCAAGTCGCCACCGTTCGCAGTGCCGATGAGACGCTCACCATCCGACAGCCCGCGACCCTTGAGCCGCTGCGCCGAGCGCAGATGCTCGCCCAGGTCGGCGGCTATCTCGTCGAACGGCGGGTCGACGTCGGCGACCGTGTCGAGGCGGGCCAGGTCCTTGCCGTGATCGCCACCCCCATGCTCGAGAAGGAACTCGTTGAGGCTGAGGCCGCGCGCGAAGCCGCACGGGCCGAGCTCGCGGAGGCTCGCCAAGGTCTGGAACTGGCGGAACGCACGTCCTCCCGCATCAGCCTCGCCAACCAGAGCCGCTCGGTTGCGCAGCAGCAGGTCGACGATGCACAGACCCAGGTTCGCCGTGACCTTGCCTCTGTTCAGCGGGCCGAGGCCGCCGTCCAGGTCGTCGAGGCTCAGATCCAGCGGCTTCGCCGCCTGCTCGAGTTTCGCGAACTCAAGGCGCCGTTCGCCGGCGTCGTCTCCCGGCGCACGCGCGAGCAAGGCGACTACATCGAAGTCGGCGGCAACATCACCGATCCGCCCGTCTTCACCATCGTCGACGCCTCCTCATTGCGGACGGTCGTCAGCGTTCCACAGGCCCAGGCATATCTTGTCCGCGCCGGTCAGGACGCCGTCGTGCGAGTTGCCGGCCTGCGAGACCTCAGCGTGCGCGGCACCATCACTCGCGTGTCTGGCGAGCTCGATCAGGCCTCGCGGACCATGCCCATCGAGGTGGAGGTGTCCAACGCCGACGGACGCCTCATCGCCGGTTCCTTCGCCACCGTCGAGATCACCGTGACTCGTCCACCCGAACAGCGGCCGGCGGTCATCCCCGGCAACGCCCTCATGTTGCTCCCGAACACCCCGGGCGGCGGCGGGCCAACGGTCCCCGTGCTCACCGGCGACGGGCCCACCTACACGCTGACCTATCGCTCCGTTCGCCTTGGTCGTGACTTCGGCAATGAGGTCGAAGTGCTCGACGGTCTCCAGCCCGGAGAACGCGTCGCAATGAACATTCCTGTTCCCCTGCCAGAGAACACCAGGGTCGAGCCGTTCGTGCCTGCAAACTCAGCCGCCTCCGGGCCATCCGGAGCACCGGCTGTTGGCTCACCTCCTGCCGCGACAGGTGTGCCCGGGCCTTCAGCACCGGCACGGGGCGGTTGACTGACGCCGCCGTTCTGTACTGAGGACAACATCGATCGTTTTCCCGTTCGACCCCGCCGCGTTCGTTCTGGCTCCAGTCCTTGATCTCGCTCTGAGAGAGGGCTGTGGGAGAAGGCGGATGGGTTCGGGGGTGGTGGTG
>DHLW01000042.1 GCA_002405485.1 Phycisphaerales bacterium UBA4658 | reverse complement strand
TCCGCCCGCCGTTTTCAAGCCCGCTTCGCGTCTGCCCCACGCATGCACCTCACCCCACGATGCCCCGCCGCCTGAGCTCTCCGAGCATCAACTCACTCACGTCCGCATCCGACCGCGCCACCACGTGCTGGATGCCGCGGCGTGCGCAGAATGTCGCTGCCTCCTGCTGAAAGGCCGCGAAGCGGGCTCGATACCGGGCGATGAGCTCCTGTGTGATCGTCACTTCCGCTGCTCGGCCAGTCTCGGCGTCAGTCAGCCGAAGATCGCCGAGGATCGCCCGGTCGCCCGACGCTGAGAGCTCGCTCTGCGGGTCGATCTCGCCCGGCGAGAGCACCTGGATCACCGTGACGTCCCACGCCGGGGCGCCCGACTGCGTGCCCGAGCCGGCAAGCAGCGAGAGCCCCTGCGCGTAGCCCTCGGGCGCCAGCAGATCGGTGAGCAGCAGCAGCACGCCGCGGCCCGTTCGGCTGGCCGCGATCCCGCGCATCGCCCGCGTGAAGCTCGCTTCCTCCCGCTCTGGTCTGGCGGCCTCTGAAGGAAAGGTCTCCTCCAGCACGAATCGCGCCAGCCGCTGCACGCCGGTTCGGCCGCGCATCGGCGACATTCGCCGGACCATGCGTGCCTCTGGGCTGCCATCGCCCGGTCTCGGCGAACCGCCCTGACCGCCGAAGATCCATGCCGACACCCGGTTGTTGTTCACCAGCCCCAGGTATCCGAGGGCCATCGCGACGCGCTGCGCGAAGATGAGCTTGTTGGGGTTGCCCGCGTCCATGCTTGCCGATGCATCGACGACGATGTTGAGCGCAAGGTCCTGCTCTTCCTGGAAGATCTTGATGAACAGTCGATCCAGGCGGGCAAACACGTTCCAATCAACGTGCCGAAGGTCGTCACCGGGAACGTACGGCCGGAAGTCCTCGAACTCCACGCTCCGTCCGCGGGACTTTGACCTGCGCTCGCCCTGCATCTTGCCGGCAAACACGCGGCGCGTCGAAACATCCAGTCGATCGAGCGCCGCGGAAAGCGGCGACGAGATCAACTCGTCTGGAGACGTCGGACGCTTGGTTGCAGAGGAAGCGATCATGGTCGGCGTTGATGTCGGCGTGGCCGCTGAAGCACGATATGCGTCAAGCCCGCCGGGCACGCTCGGCAGGGCCTCGCCGCGGCGCCGGGCGCACGCCGACCCTGTTGGCCCCGTGGTGCGCGATCCTCAGACTGCCTGACTCACAGCGCGACCTTGCGGTTGTACACGTACCACTCGAGCATGACGACGCCCAGAGCCGCGAGCAGCAGCCACGGCCAGAGCTTGCGCGTCAGGTCCGAATCCTGCCGCTGCGTGAGCACGTCCTCGCGGGCGAGCACAAGCGTGCCGCTGGCGCCCACGTCGCTCTCCTCAGGATCCAGCAGGTTGGCCGCGATCCGCCGGGTCGCTCCACCACCACTGGCAACGTCGATCGGCGTGGCCAGCCCGTCCCAGCGCACGCTGTACAACCCACGCGAAAGCACAGGTCCAAACGAGATCGAGCCGTCGGGCGCGGGTTCCAGATTCACGGTCTCACCCGTCGGCGTGCTGATGCGCACCGAACCGGAGCCCGGCGGCAACCGCGTCGAGAGTGTCTCGCCCACGCGCACTCCCTCGCTGGCAAGCCCAGATTGCGCCTCGGCCAGATAGGACACGCTTCCCGCCAGGAACAGCACCCACCCCGGCTGCACCGGCCAGTCGCTGTCGGCGACATCCCAGGGGATCACGATCGCCGTGGTGGATGCGTCGGCGATCTCCAGCATTGCCGGGCCGCTCGCGTCGCGTGCCAGCGGCTTCACTGGCGTATCGGGCGCGATGGAGACCTTCCTCGACTTGGCGATGCTGAACTTCTCAAGCCCCGCCAGCCGAAGCGCGGGATGGTCGCGGGCATAATCCACGATGAGCGTCGGCTCGCCCGCACCCAGGTCGATCACACCCAGTGGAGGTCCGGGCACGGCGCCGAGCACGAGCGATCGCCCCGGCGGGAGCCCCGGTCCGCGCGTCGCCGCCGCGACCGGTGCGCTGCCTGGAGCGTTTGCGGGTGTATTGGCCGGTGCGTTCGCCGGTCCCGCGGCTGGAGTTCCTGAGCCGGGCGTGCCCGCCGCGACCGACGGCACGTTGATCTTCACGTTCGGCAGCACGCGGTCGAACACGAAGACGTCGTACTGGGCCGTCTTTCCCTCGTCCAGCAGTGCTTGAAACTCCGCCGGCGTCCGCACGTCCAGCGTGCTCAGGTTGAGCCCTTCCAGCGCGGTTTGCACGAAGAAGTTCCCGTTCGTCACCAGCACCACCGCGAGCCGCTTGGCCGGGGGAATCGAGACGTATGCGGTGTTATCGCTCGGCAGAGTGTCGGTTCCGCTGACGGCGATGCGCACCGTCGCCGCGCCGCCCTCGGCACGGTCCAGCCCGAAGACCAGACCGCCCAGTCCGGGCCTGAGCTTTGAGCGCGTGGCCTCGCCCTCGCCGGAGGCCGACGCGTCCACGCCCGTCGGTTGCGTCGCGGCACGCACTCTCGCGGCCCGCGCCGCGACCACGTCGCCATCGATGAGCAGTTCCAGGTCGACCGAGCGCTCGACGGTGTCGGTGCTTTGCAGTCCGACGAAGATGTTCACCCGTCCCGGGTTGTCGAACGCCCGCTCGGCCCGAAGACCCGTGATGCCGATGTTCGGAGCCGTCGAGCCGCCGACGCTGTGGAACACGACCCGATCCTGGCCTTCGACGGTCTGGATCTTCTCAGCATCCGGGATCCGTCCGTCGGAGAAGATGTGGATCGCCGCCGACGGCGGCTGCGGAATGAAGCCCGCCGGCTTGCCAGGCTCGTCGGTGTCCTTGACCTGGTCCTCGAACTTCTTCGCGCCGGAATAGGCCCTGGCCAGATCGAAGGCGCGCTGCAGACTCGTCGCCGCGTCGCTGGGCTGGATGCTCTGGATCGCGGCCTTGAGGTCCGCCTTGTTGGAGGTGAACGCCCGGACGACGCTCGCGCTTGAGTCAAACGCGATGACCATCGCCTCCTCGGCGGACTCGTCAAACAGCGAGGGCTCTCGCAGGCTCTCAACGAGCTTGATCGCTGCCTCCTTCGCCGCTTCCAGACGAGTCGGGCCCTGCTCCCCGGATGCGTCCGTGGCTTGGGGCTGGGCCGCCGACCCGGCAGGACCCGGCGACGCCGAGGCCTCGCCATCGATCGAGCCCATGCTCGCCGAGCGATCGATCAGGATGATCCGCCGAGCTTCCCCAAGCCCCCGATGCCGGAACTCCGGCTGCGCCAGCGCCAGCAACGCGGCGAGGAGCGCCAGCAGTTGCAGCATGAGCAGGATGTTGTTCCGCAGCTTCTGAAACGGCGCGTTGGCCTGCAGATCCTGGACGGCTTTCTTCCAAAGCAGCGTCGATGACACTTCCACGTCCCGGCGGCGCAGCTTCAGGAAGTACAGAATGATGAGCGTCGGGATCACGATCGCCGCGGCAATCGCGGCAAGGATGGGCGTCGCGAAGGTCATGCACGCCTCCTTGATCCCCGGTTCATCCCGGGCATCGGTCCTTTGCACCCGCGTGCCTCGATCCCTGCATGCCCGTGCATCATCGCACCAGCCCTCGCTTCCGCAGATACTCCAGAACCAGCTTGTCGACCGGCGTGTCGCTCGGCACGGTCATGTGGCTGATGTCCCGCTGCGCGCAGAACTCGTGCAGCCGGTTGCAGTACGCCGTCAGGACCTGCTTGTACTTCTTCAGGAGCGGCGCGGTGATCGTGACCTCGGCGGTGTCGGCGTCCTCGATGTCCTTCAGCCGAAGATCGCCGCCGATCTTCGGTTCCATCTCCTGAGGACTCAGCACCTGGATCGCGTACACGTCATACCCGCGCCCCTTGAGCAGCCGCAGGCCGGGCTCATACCCCTCCTTGATGAGAAAGTCCGAGAGGATGATCATCACGCCCTTGCCGCGACGCGTGATCGCGATCCGCTTGCACGCGTCGGTGAATCGGGTCGCGCCCGCCGGCTCGATGTCGACCAGGTACGCGATCAGATCCTGCAGTCGCCGCTTGCCGCGAAGATCACGGATGCTCGACACCAGCCCCAGCGGGGGCAGCGGCTGCCCGTCCGGACCGAGCTCCGGTTCGCCCGTGTCCTTCATCGGTGCGGCCTTGTCGCCGATCGCCGAGATCCCCACGCGGTTGAGATTCACAAGGCCGATGTACCCGAGCGCGGCGGCGAGCTTCTGCATGAACACGAACTTGTTCGGCTCGCCCGCATCCGTCGACGCCGAACAGTCCAGCACGATCTGCAGCGACAGGTCTTCTTCCTCGAGAAACAGCTTGAGAAACAGCTTGTCGAGCCGGCCGAAGATGTTCCAGTCGATATGCCGAAGATCGTCGCCAGACACATACGGCCGGTGATCGGCGAACTCGACGCTCTCGCCCCGTCGCTTGCTCCGCCGCTCGCCCTTGAGCTTGCCGGACATGATCTTCCGGCTTGAGACATCGAGCTGCCCAAGCCGAGCCGCAAGCTCCGGACTGATCAGGTCTTCAAGGGCCTTGGGACGGGTGATGTTGGGCGTTCGAAGCATGGTGCTTTGGTTCGATCCTCGTGCGAGCGGCTTGTTCGTCGCCGGTGGACGCTATCTGGAACCGCCCATCGCGCTCGCCATCTTCCCGCTGGGTTCCTTCGGCGTGGCTTCCAGGATCTTCTTCACCACGTCATCTCCCGTCACTCGGTCGGCCTCGGCCTCGAAGATCAGGATCGCGCGATGCCTCAGGGCCAGGAGAGCGGTGTCGGCAATGTCCTTGTTGCTCACG
>DHLW01000091.1:2251-6349 GCA_002405485.1 Phycisphaerales bacterium UBA4658 | reverse complement strand
CCTCCCACCGCCGCCCGTTCGGCACAGGTCTACGCGACAGATGGCCGCTCAGTCCGCGGCGTCCACGAATCCGACGCCGAACGAAAGCGGAACTCGAACTCGATCTCATCCCTGAGCGGCAAGCCGTGCATTCCGCGTTCCGGGATCGTCGGCTTAGCGATTCGAGCGCGGTCCATTGCGCCCGGATGAACGGCGCACAGCGACCACCCTCTCCGCTGATAGAACTCGATGGCCCGCAGATTGTCGTTCGTGGTCGTCAGGTGGATGCGCGTGCACCCGGCGTCTCGGGCCGCGAGCATGCACGATTCCAGCAGTCGCGAGCCGACCCCCGCATGCTCAACTCGCGACGAGAGCGTGATGACCTCGCATCGGCCACCGGGCTCCGGCGGCGTGTGCGTCGCCAGCCCCACGCGTTCCACCCCGCCCATGGTCGCGACAAACCCCGGCAGCCGGTCGGCGTCGTACCACACCCCGAGCGAACTGATCTGCGTCGCGCCCCAGTTTCTGCACAGCTCCTCCCTGATCCAAGTCTGGTCACGCGGCTCGATCGGGCGAATCTCGCAAGCGCTTGTCCCGCGGCGCTCGGCGATCACCCGCTGGTACGCCGCCGCCCGCTCCGCTCGCGAGCCGAGCCATCGCAGCACCGTCTGCGCGTTCTGGTCTGGCGGAAAGACCGGGTACCACACCTTGACGATGCGCCCCCGCCCGAGATCGTCGGGCTCGAGGAGCATCGCCATCCGGCGCAGCAGCGTCTGCGGGCCGCCGGACTCCACGGGAAACTGGAAGGTCGGGAGCCCAAGCGCCCGTGTCAGCCGAAGGTCCGCGTCCGAGAGCATCTCGAACCGCACGCCCATTCTGGCAACGAACTCACGCTGATGCTCGCTCGTGCTCGTGCTCAGCCCCAGCACGTCTATGCCGAGGGCCTGAAACTCGGCGTGCAGATCCCGGAATCCGCACGACTGCGGCGTGCAGCCGCGGGCCCCGGGGATGTCATCCCACGCCGCACCGTCGAACCCTCTAGTCGGCGGCTGGCCCGACACACCGGTCCGCGGATACACGAACACGACCACTGGCCTGCGCAGGTCCCGATCCAGGCGAACCAGCCGATCCGATGTCGAGATCAGCCCCAGCCCTGCTGGCCAAAGGTCAAACGGCGGACGACCGAGGTGATCGCACGCGCCGTCATCCTGCGGCACGGGCAGCCCGGGCGGAAGCACTCGCGGATCATGCGCCGACGGGTCGCTCAACCGACGCTCCTTCCTACTCCATCGCGATGCTGGCCACCGTGGTGTCGTCGGCCAAGCTCTGGGTCTGCGCGAAGTTCAGCACGGCGGAGAACAGCAGCGTCACGTCCTGCTCCACCGACGTGCTCTGGGCGATCGCCTCCACCGCCCGGTCGGCGCCGAACATCCGCCCGTCGGGCCCCGGCTGCTCGACCACGCCGTCGGAATACACCAGCAGCCGATGGTCCTGCGTGAACGGCACGGTGTCGGCGCTGAAGGCAAAGTCGGCGTCGATCCCGAGCGGGATGCCCGTCGATGAGTCGACGCGCGTCGGCTCCTGCCCCTTGCGGATGAGCATCCAGTGCCCGTGCCCCGCGTCCACGAAGCTCAGCGTCCCCGCCATGGCGTCAAACACTCCGAGCCACAGCGAGATGAACTTGTTGCTCGCCATGTGCTCGCAGATGTGCCGGTTCACCTCGCTCACCGCCTTGGCCGGGTCACCGGAAGACTTGAGCGTGATGTGCAGGTGCGTCTGCGCGGTGGCCATCAGGATCGCCGCCGGCACGCCCTTGCCCGCCACGTCGCCTAGCAGCACGGCGATGCGGTTATCCCCAAGGTTCACGACGTCGAACAGATCGCCGGCGACATACCGGCCCGAGCGCGACTTCATCGCGTAGCGAATCCCCCCGAGCTTGCCCCGCTCCGGAGGCATGATGAGCTTCTGGGCCTCGCGTGCCGCCTCCAGATCGCGGACAAGCTCCCGTTGCCGCTGCTCGAGTTCGTGCCTCGCGATGTTCGAGAGCGCCAGCGCGTACATCTTGGCCAGGGCCGAGCAGAACGCGGCGGCGTCCGACTGCACCGCGGGCGTCGGGCGCGAAGAGCCCCCGCTCTGACCCTCGCCCTGTCGCGCGTCCAGATACAGGAACCCCACCACACCCGCGCCGGTGGCGATCGGCACGCACATCGCCGTCTGAATGCCCAGCGCCATGATGCTGTGCGCCGTCATCGGCGCGTCGCTGGTCAAACGCACGATCTCGCCCTTGCGGGCCGCGGCGATCAGCGACCGCGAGAAACTCATCGCGTCGGAGACCAGCTTGGAACTCGTTGGCGACTCCGGCTGCGGGGATCGCGGGGCGTTCTCCGCCTCCGGCGCATAC
Organism: Phycisphaerales bacterium UBA4658; assembly: GCA_002405485.1. GTDB lineage: Bacteria > Planctomycetota > Phycisphaerae > Phycisphaerales > UBA1924 > UBA4658. Next base: position 3,969 of record DHLW01000091.1, on the reverse strand, counting down.
TCGCTGACCACCCGCAGCGTCTCTCCCTGCTTGAGCAGCGCGTCCGCCGGCACGCCCACCATGCTGTGCATCACCGGCGCGGCCGGGGCCTCGTCCTGCAGCAGACACGCGCGGGGAAAGCCCGTCCCCTTCGCCGCCGCCTGCACGATGGTCGCCGCAAGCGTGCTCTCGTCCCCTGCGCCGGCGACGGCGGCGGCCACGTCGATGAGCAGTTGCAGGCGGTTCTGGGTCATCGCCGCGAGCTCGCGCTCGTGCACCCGCTCCACCCGCTCCCGTGCCAGCCCTCCGGTGCCCCCGGCCCGAACTCCCGCGCCCGGGCTTGCTCCGCCGGGGCTCGCCGGCAGCGGCGCGTCCATGAGCGTCACCAGCCGCTGCCCCGGCATGATGCTCGAACCAAGCGATGGCGACCCGCTCCCGATCCGCGCCCGCAGCAGCCAGGGGCCGACGGCGAGCATGTCCCCGTGCTTGAGCGGCGCGGACTCCTCTGCGTTGAGCCGAGCTGCGTTCACGTGCGTTCCGTGCCGGCTGCCCAGATCCGTCACGAACCACGTCCCGCTTCGAAACGCGATCGAGCAGTGACGCCGAGACACGCTCTCGTCACCCAGCACCACGTCGCACTGCCCGGATCGACCCAGCACCGTCGTCTTGTCCGGGCCGGGCGTGATCGTCGAAAGCGCGGGGCCGCTGACCGCATCCAGCGAGAGCGGCGCGGGGGGAACGGCGGTGTTCAACGTCGACTGGGGCATCGTGAACACGGAAGATAGCCGGACCGACGCCCAGAGCCCCGGCCGGGTCCGCGGCGCGGGCGACTACACTGCCACTGAACGCCGATCACCGCCTGTCACGCCTCTTGCCACCGCCGACGCACCCCTTGAACGCACCCTCCCACTCCGAATCCGACGTTCAGGCGCAGGGCCCAGCCGCCCACGACGCCTTCGACGACCTCCCGCCCATCAAGACGCACACGCCCGGCGGGCTGGACGTGCACGACATCCTCGCCGGGCTCACCCAGCCCCAGGCCCAGGCCGTCCAGCACACCGAGGGCCCCCTGCTCGTCCTCGCCGGTCCCGGTTCTGGCAAGACCCGCGTCATCACCCGGCGGATGGCCTACCTGATCTCCTGCGGGATCCCGGCGTGGCAGATCCTGGCGCTCACGTTCACCAACAAGGCCGCCGCGGAGATGCGGGAGCGCGTCGTCCACCTGCTCGGGCCGGGCGTGGTCGGTCGCGGGCTCACCGTCACCACGTTCCACGCGCTGTGCGCCCGCCTGCTGCGAAAGTACGCCGAGATCGCCAGACTCCCCGGGCTCACCGGCACCTTCGCGATCTACGACACCGACGACCAGATGGCCCTCGTGAAGAAGGCGATCGAAGAGCTGAACCTGAGCACGACGAACTTTCCCGCGCGATCCGTGCTCAGCCAGATCTCCAACGCCAAGAACGACCTCTTGGGCCCCGAGGAATACGCGGCCCAGGCGTTCGACTTCCAGTCCCGGCAGATCGCCAAGATCTACCAGGCGTACCAGCGCTCTCTTCGGGCTGCCAATGCGGTGGACTTTGACGATCTGCTCCTGCTCACGGCACAGATGCTCCGCGACAGCGCCGAGGTCCGCTCGTCGTGCCGCCGCCGCTGGCAGTACCTGATGATCGACGAGTATCAGGACACGAATCGCGCCCAGTTCCGCATCGCCGCGCTGCTCGCCGGGAGCTCCGCCGGTG
>DHLW01000091.1:902-2025 GCA_002405485.1 Phycisphaerales bacterium UBA4658 | reverse complement strand
CATCTACGGGTGGCGCGGGGCCGACATCGAGAACATCCTGCAGTTCGAGAAGCACTTCCCCCGCGCCAAGGTGATCCCCCTGGGCGAGAACTTCCGCTCGACCAAGCACATCATCGCCGCCGCCGACACCCTCATCCGCAACAACGTCAAGCGCAAGCCCAAGGACCTGTACACCTCCAACGCCCAGGGGTCCAAGCCCGAGATCGTGATCTGCCGGGATGAGCACCACGAGGCCCGGCTGGTCGTGGACTGGATCAAGCAGGTCCGGGCCGATGGATTCGCGTGGAAGGACTTCGCCATCTTCTACCGCACCAACGCCCTCTCCCGCGTGGTCGAGGACGTGCTCCGCAACGAGGGGATCCCGTATGCCATCGCCCGCGGCACGGCGTTCTACCAGCGTGAGGAGATCCGCCACGCCGTCGCGTATCTCCGCGTCGTTGCCAATCCCGCCGACGAGGTCTCGCTGCTCCGCATCGTGAACACCCCGTCGCGCGGCATCGGGGACACGACCATGGAGCGTGTCCGCACGCTCGCCGCCGAAAGGGGTGTCGGTGTGCTGGAAGCTCTCCGCCTCGCGGGCGATGCGCTTAAGCTCGCGCCCCGCACCGGACAGTCGATCGCCAGGTTCGTCGCCATGCTCGATGACTGGGGCGGGATCCACGCCGAGGGCATGCTCCACGCGCCGGCCGCCGACGGCTCGCTCGCCGAACTCGTCGAACGCATCGTCCGAGAGAGCGGCCTGGAAGAGATGTACAGGGCCGCCGGCGACACCGAGGCCGAGCGATTGGACAATCTCGCCGAACTCGTCTCCTCGGCACGTGACTTTGAAGAGACCTATGACCCCTCGAGCGATCCCGCCGGTGACGCTCCTTTCAGTCCCGATCTTGCGCCCACATACGAGCCCTCGCTGCTCGAACTGCTCCGCGGCTATCTCGAGCGCATCACGCTCGTCTCCGACGCCGACAGCGTCGACCCCGACCAGGGCGCAGTCACCCTCATGACCCTGCACGCCGCCAAGGGGCTCGAGTTCCAGGGCGTCGCCATGATCGGGCTGGAAGAAGGTCTCCTCCCCCACGCCCGCGTTCAGGAAAACCCCGGCGAGCTGGAGGAGGAGCGCCGGCTC
>DHLW01000091.1:563-762 GCA_002405485.1 Phycisphaerales bacterium UBA4658 | reverse complement strand
GAGCTGGAGGAGGAGCGCCGGCTCTGCTTCGTCGGCGTCACGCGGGCCATGAAGCGCCTGCTCATCACCTCCAGCCGGTATCGCACCATCCGAGGCATCACCGAACGCACCATCGAGAGCCGCTTCCTGCACGAACTGCCCAAGCAGCACGTCTCTCTCAGCGATCAGGGCGGCTTCAGCGAACCCGGCTGGGACGACG
>DHLW01000091.1:0-228 GCA_002405485.1 Phycisphaerales bacterium UBA4658 | reverse complement strand
CGCGCCCAGATCCAGTTCCGCGATGTGGGCGTGAAGACCATCGTCTTGGCCTATGCCCGGCTGGAGCGCGTCGAAGGTTGACCTATCCTCGGCCGTGAACCTCGATCCCTCCGGGCGACCAGCACCCACCCCCACCGCTCCCCCACCGCCCCCGACCGTCACAGACTTTCTCGAAAAACTCCTGCTGAAGATCGTCATCTTCGGGGTGATCCTGCTGGCGATCTTCCT
>DHLW01000117.1:1783-3876 GCA_002405485.1 Phycisphaerales bacterium UBA4658 | reverse complement strand
GCTAACCCTAGACGCCTACCCAGCAATCGCCGAGTGCCCGGCCGGCGAGCCGGTGCAGGTGGTTGGCTTTGGCATGTTCGGCAAGCTTGACGGCGGCGACCTGGACTACGACGGCAGGCTACGGGCAGGCCGGAACGTCGTGGCCGAGGTGCAGGGAACGTGCCTCGTGTGCTACGCCCACCGGGGCCGATGCCGGCTCCTCTACTGCCCAGCGTCTGGCGACTCTGGCGGCCCGCTCTTCAACAGCCACGGCAACCTCGTTGGCATCCACAGCTTTACCGCCAGGCCCGCCGGCATCCGCCGCGGTCAGTACGGCGAGGAGAGCCACCACACCGAGGTGGCGAGGTACGCCGCGTGGATCGCCGCTGTCATGGAGGACACGCCGTGAAGCTTGAACTGCTGGACGTTCGCGACTTGGAGCCGCGGTACTCGACGTACATCGCGGACAACCTTTGCAATCCCGGCAGCGAGATGCAGCGTGAGTTTCGCGAGAACATGACGGCAACGCCGGTAGTCGTGGCGTTCACGGCACACCCGATCGCCTGGGTGGCTACGCATGAATGGCGCGGGATGCAGACGCTAGAGGCATACACGGCGATCGAGTGGCGACGCCGCGGGCTCGCGCGAGCCGGTGCCCTGCTGATGCTGGCGACGTGGTTTCTGGATCGCCGTGAGCCGGTGGCGGTGTTCAGCACCGACTGCGTGCCGCTGGCACGGTCTCTAGGGTTCTCGCAGGTGTGCCTTTACCAGCGGAGCGGTGCCGATTGGTCGCTGACATTCTCGTGAGCATCACCTTTACGGTTCTAGGAAAACCAGTCGCACAGCCACGCCAAAAGTTCAGCACACGTGGTGGTGTCGGTCGGACCTACACGCCAGACAACGGCATCTTCGCCTACCGCAAGGCAATTCAGCTTGCGGCTATCGCCGCCGGCGCTAAACCAACTACAGCCGCTCCGTTGACCCTTGTTATTGACTGGGTATTCGTTCGCCCAAAGTCGCATTACCTCGCTGGTGGAAAGCTAAACCCAAAGACTGCGCTGCCGACTCCACCAGGAGACACGTCGAACTACCTCAAGGGCGTTGAGGACGCGCTAAACGGCATTGCCTGGGCAGACGACGTACAGGTTGGGAAGACAGTCATGGAAAAAACGTACGGCCCGGAGGCACGGACCACCGTGCGCGTGACATGACTTTGATGCGGCCTGTGCATCGCAATATGTTTCCGATCATGCTGCAGGCGTTGGGGCTGACGCAGCCAGTGGTCGAAGTCGGAGTCGCCGAGGGGAAATACTCGAAATCATTTCTGCAGTTCTGGCCGTTCGACTACTTCATGGTCGACCGCTGGTGCCACATCCACGGCTACGACGACGTGATGAACGGCGACGACGCCGAGCACGAGAAGCGGTTCCAGCAGGCTCGCCAAGTAGCTGTCGAGTACGGTTCGCGAGTGCAGATCCTACGTACCGACTCAGTGGAGGCTGCAGGATCATTCGCCGATCGGTCACTGTCGTTAGTCTACATCGACGCGGACCACAGCTACGAGGCATGCAAGCGTGACATCTTGGCCTGGGCACCAAAGATTGTCCGCGGCGGGATTCTCGCTGGCCACGACTACTACACGAATCCACCGTTTGACGTGCGCCGGGCAGTCGCAGATGTCTGCGTTGGGCCGTGCGGAGTGACTCACGAGCCGTGCCCGAGTTGGTGGGTCCACATTGCCTAGACGGAGACGGCATGGACGCCAGGACTCGCGCGAAGTTTGCCCGCTTGTGGAACGACGGAATCGCCCTCGAGGAGATCGCCAAGCAGCTCCGATATTCCACCTCGACGCTCGCCAAGATGCGGATGCAGCTCGGGCTGCGAAAGCGTTACGGAGCAGAACCAGAGGACGGCATCCCGACTCCGGATGTCATCCGCATCCGCTGCTTGCAGCAGCAGACAAACTGGACAGACACAGACCGCAAGCTCCGCTGGCAGGGACCGCCGCACACGGCGTACGCAAATGGCTGATTACTGCATCGTAATGACGCTCTGCAATCGACCCGAATACACACGCCGCGTCTTGGAAGCGCTGGCCAGATGTGACGGCATTG
>DHLW01000117.1:921-1573 GCA_002405485.1 Phycisphaerales bacterium UBA4658 | reverse complement strand
AGCCGCGGTTCGTATATGTCGGCCAGCGTCGCGCAGGCTGTAACCTCAACACGTACTACGCGCTGTCGGTCGGGTTCTCGGAGTACGACCAGGTCATCGCCCTGGAGGACGACACGGTGCCCGGCAAGGACTTCCTGCGGTTCTGCGAGTGGGGTCTTCGTGAGTACCGCGACGACAAAAGCGTGTTCAGCATCTGCGGTTACCAGCGAACGCCGGCCGACGAGCTAGTGCACACATCGGCCGTGGTCCGCGAGCAATGGTTTACACCGTGGGGCTGGGCGACCTGGCGGGACCGATGGGACAGCGTCCGCACAAAATGGCCGGCCGACGACTCACAGGTGAGCTGGGACACCATCATTGACAAGGTGACTAGGGCGGGCCGCTATGAGGTCCGGCCGCTTGTTGCCCGCATACAGAACATCGGGGGAGAGGGTGGTGCGCATGTGCCCAGCGCGGAGTGGCACCGTGCGCACCACCTGAACCCGCTGTGGATCGACACGATCGGCGCGGCACCGTCGATCATGTACCGCGAGGTTCCTCCGACGAGCACGGCAGCGTTGAGAGCACACCATCCATGTTGAGGCTCGCGACCTACTACACACCGAGCCATGCCGCCATGTGCGAGCGATTCGTCTTGAGCCGTGCGGCTGGC
>DHLW01000117.1:0-619 GCA_002405485.1 Phycisphaerales bacterium UBA4658 | reverse complement strand
TGGACTCTGATGTCGTCATCCTGCCTGGCCTGGTTGAGTGGGCGCAAGAGCGCGTCCGCACGATGCAGTTCCACGAGATTGCCTACAGCGACGACGTTGTCCAATGGTGTGCCGGCGTAATGCTGTTCCGGTCCACGCATCTCACGGCAAAATGGTGGCAGCTCGTGGCAGACATGTCGAAGCTGCTCGCCCAGCCGGATCAAGACGTGATTCACGTACTGCGGACGAACGCCAAGCGGTTGCCTGTGCCGATGACAGTTTTGCCAGCCGATAGGGTGTGCAACTGGGCGACGCTGGGTAACCGAACGGCGTGGCAAGGTGAGCCGTTCGCCGTGCCCGACTCATGTGTCGCTTGGCATGCCAACTGGACGGTGGGCGTGGAAGCCAAGCTGGCAATGCTTACTCGAGTCGCGGAAACCTCCGAGGCGGCAAAGCAAGCTGGGTAGCATCGAGTCTGGCGCAGCAAGGAGGTTGCCATGCCAGACGGACACGACGAATACGGTGCCTACGACCTCTCCTGGTGGGACACGCTGCAAATCATCCAGCAGCTCATGCCGCTGGTCGGCTACGCCCAGCGAGTGCTGAACGAGCCCGACACCTACAAGAAGGGCATCGTGGT
>DHLW01000188.1:52457-56723 GCA_002405485.1 Phycisphaerales bacterium UBA4658 | reverse complement strand
GAGATAGCTGCCGTAGGTGAGGTGGGTGCTGTGATAGATGGGGTTTTCGGCGGCCATGGGGGAGGGTAGGGGGAGAACGTCGGGTCTTGGGTTTCGGGTTCGGGAGTCGGGTTTGGAATTCATGAGTCGGGAGTGGACACAGGGCGTGCTGGGTCTGCGTCGTCTGAGAGTGCCGATTCCCGCATCCCCGCGATCGAGACCCGGAACCCGGGACCGGCAACCCGATCCCTCCTTTGCTCACAAGTCCCACCCCCTTCTGGCCGATAACCTCGGTCGAGGTGTTTGCCCCATGTCGCATGAGATTCCGCTCAGTCGTCCGGACATCACGGATCTGGAGATCGAGCTTGTGGTGCAGTCGCTGCGCTCCGGGCGGCTGTCGATCGGGCCGATGGTGGAGCAGTTCGAGAAGCTGGTGGCGACGCGGTGCGATCGTCGGCACGGGATCGCGGTGAACAGCGGGACGTCGGGGCTGCACCTGGCGCTTCTGGCGATGGGGATCGGTCCCGGGGATGAGGTGATCACCACGCCGTTCTCGTTCATCGCGAGCGCGAACGTGATGCTGATGGTGGGTGCGAGGCCGGTGTTCGTGGACATCGATCCCAAGACGCTGAACATGGACCCGGAGAAGGTCGAGAGGGCGATCACGCCGCGGACGCGGGCGATCCTGGCGGTGGAGTGCTTCGGAAATCCGGCGCACATGGACGCGTACGAATCGATCGCCAAGCGGCACGAGATCCCGCTCATCGAGGACTGCTGCGAGGCGCTCGGGAGCGTGCACGCGGGTCGCAAGGCGGGGTCGTTCGGACGCATCGGGGTGTTCGCGTTCTATCCGAACAAGCAGATCACCACCGGCGAGGGCGGGGTGATCGTGACCGATGACAAGCGGCTGGCGGACCTGTGCCGATCCATGCGGAACCAGGGTCGCCCGATTCCGATGAGCAGCGTCGAGACCGGCGTGGCGGCCCAGGGGGCGACGCCCGGCGCGGCGTGGCTGAGCCACGAGCGGCTGGGGTACAACTACCGACTTGCGGAGATGAACGCCGCGCTCGGCGTGGCGCAGATGCGTCGGCTGGACGAGATCATCGCCAAGCGGCAGCGGGTCGCCGAGACGTACATGTCCCGGCTGATGGCGAATCACGACATCATCCTGCCGACGGTGCACGAGCTGACGGCGATGAGCTGGTTCGTGTTCGTGGTTCGGCTTGCGGGCACGTACTCGCGGGAGGAGCGGGACCGGATCATCGCGGGGCTGCTTCGGCACGACGTTGGCGCGAAGGACTATTTCCCGTGCATTCACCTGCAGCCGTTCTATCGGGAGCGGTTCGGGTATGCGACGGGGGACTTTCCGATCGCCGAGAGCGTGAGCGGTCGGACGATCGCGCTTCCGTTCCACAACGATCTGCATGAGCACGACGTGGACATCGTGTGCCGAACGCTCGCGCTCATGATCGAGCGTGAGAACATCAAGCGCGGATAGCGAAGCGGCCGGGGCTTCAGGGCCAGAGGCGGGTGGACTCCCAGCGTGCCGGGGCGCCGATCGGCGTGGTACGGACCCAGCGGGCGCGGTCGTGCAGTCGCCCGCTGCCGCCCATCCACAGTTCGACCGCTTGGGCGTGCACGCGGTATCCGCCCCAGTTGGGCGGGCGCGGGATGGTGTGCTGGCCAGAGGGCTTGAGCAGGTCCACGCCGAACCGCATCGCCTGCTCGGCGACGGCCCTAAGCAGGTCGGCTCTGGAATCCAGAGGGCGGCTCTGTCGGCTTGCCCAGGCGCCCAATCGGCTGAGCACGGCGCGCTGTGCGAAGTAGGCATCGCTCTCGTCGTCGCTCAGCCGCTCAACCGATCCCTCGATGCGGGTCTGGCGCTGCTCGTTGGGCCAGTGCAGAACGCACGCAGCTCGGCGGGAGGCGTCGAGCTCCTGTCCCTTTCGGCTTTCGCGATTGGTGAAGAACCCGATCGACGGCGGGTCGTTCCAGACGCGGCGGCAGAGGACGATCCGTGCCGAGGGATTGCCGGCTGGATCGACGGTGCAGAGCGTCATGGCGTCGAAGTCGGCGTATTTGCCGCTGGCCTTGGCCTCGTCATACCAGGAGCGGACGATTGGCATCGGGTCGGCGGGCAGGGGCTCGCCCAGACCCTCGCCGCAGAGCGTGCGCGAGGCGGCGGAGACGATGGCATCCAGTACGGGGTTCATGCTGAAGGATTCGCGGGTCGCGGGTCTGGCGATGCCGCGGCAAAGCGGGAGTGGGGGAGTGGGGGGAGATCAGAGGTGCGGGATGGCGTCGGCCTTGGGCGCGAAGCGCTTGTTGAGCTCGAGCATGACCTTGGAGGCCATGTCCTGTGCGGTGGCGACCTCTTCGATGGTGACGTGGTCGGCGCCGAGCTCGTGAGCGGCGATGGCGCGGCTCAGAAAGCTCGTGCGCACCGCGATGAAGATGTCGTCGCGAATCTCGCGAATGGACCGGCAGGCCCGGAGCGAGGCGTCGTCATCGGGGATGGTCAGCACGATCGCCTCGGCCCGGCGAATCCCTGCGGACTCCAGCACGTCCTTGTTGGTCGCGTCGCCGAAGACCGCGTGCTTGCCCAGCCGGTGCTGGCGGGCCACGGTGTCGGAGTTCAGGTCGATGAGCGTGTAGGAGATGCCGGCGGCGGCGAAGTGCTCGGCGAGATTGCGCCCGACGATGCCGAAACCGGCGATGATCACGTGGCGCGGCTTGGGTGGTGGCGGTGTCGCGGACGGCGCGGGGTCCTCAGTCGCGGACCCGTGATCGCCGGGTGTGGAGGCCGACGCCGAGGCGACTGCGGGGGCCTCGTGACCCTCGGCGTGCGATTCGACGGGTTGCGGCATCGGGGATGGTGAACCGCGCAGGGCCGGGCTGGCGAACCATCGCACCGGCTTGATGAACGCGACGCGCGCGGTGTTGAGCTTGGCATAGTCGTAGAGCGTGCCGGTGAGCATGAGCGAGACGACCACCAGCGCGATGGCCACGCCCTGCTCGCGCTCCCCGACGAGGCCGGCCCGCTGCGCTTCGCTCAGCACGACCAGACTGAACTCGCCGGCCTGAGCCAGCAGCGTCCCCGCGACCAGCGCGGCGGCGGCGGTCGAGCCCCCGGCCCAGATGGTCGCGCCGATGACGCCTGCCTTGACGATGATCACCAGGGGCACGGCGATGAGAATGACCCACCAGTACTGGAGCGCCTCCACGACATTCAGATTAATCCCGACCGCGGTGAAGAAGACGGCCATGAACAGATCACGCATCGGGCCCAGTTGCCCCGTGAGCTGGAACCGGAAGGGCGTGTTGCTGAGCATGAACCCGGCCAGGAAGGCCCCGAGGGCCGGTCCGAAGCCCAGCCAGCCGGACAGCATCGCGGCGGCGAGTCCGGCCCCGGCGGAGGCGACCAGCAGCCCCTCGGTGTTGCCGCCCCAGGCCGCTTCCTTCAGGAGCTTGGGCAGGAGGTAGCGTGCAAAGCCCAGCATGGCGAGGATGCCCCCGACGCCGAGCGAGGCGTTGGCGACGATCCGCGTGATGCCGGCGACCTGATCGACCTCGCCTTCGGCCGCGGGACCAGCGCCATGCCACGCGCCCAGGAGCGGCATGGCGGCGAGGATCCCGATCGAGAGCAGGTCCTGCATGATGGAGATGCCGACGCCGAGGCGACCCTGAAGGAGGTGAATCTCGCGGTGTCTGTGCAGGATCCCAAGGATCACCGCCGTCGAGGACATGCTGAAGGCCATCGCGATGGCCAGGGCCGCCGGGGCCGAGAGTCCGAAGGCCATGCCCGCGGGCCAGAGCGCGAGCGTCACGGCGACGGTGGAGACCGCCCCGACGATGAGGATCGGGACCATGCCCGTGCGGATGGAGTCCAGATCGAGGTGCAGCCCGATCGTGAACATGAGCAGGATGATGGCGATGTCCTGGATCTGGGCGACGTTGCCGGCGTCGCTGATGATCCCGAAGGGCAGCGATCCCAGGATTGCGCCCATGATGAGGTAGCCGGGGATCGACGCCAGATGCAATCGCCGAAGCAGGATGGAGATGACCGCCGCGGCACCGAGGATGACGAGCATGTCCAGCACGAGCTTGGCGGGCTGAGAGCTGGAGGCGAGCGTGAGGATGGCAAGCGGATCGGTCACTGGTCAAAAGGCCTCTGGGGGCGGATGGTACGGTGCAACAAGGCACGCCAAGGGAATCAGCCCGATGCAAGCTCGCGCTGGCGGCGATGGCGCTGCACGAGCACCGAGAGCAGCGTGATGTCGGCGGGGG
>DHLW01000188.1:51039-52267 GCA_002405485.1 Phycisphaerales bacterium UBA4658 | reverse complement strand
GAGCGGGCCTCGGCACGCAGAGAGCTCTGCGTGGCGTAGTCGAAGTCCGCGGGAATGGCCTTGCGTTCCATCTCCGCGGTTCTGGAGATCTCGATGCTCTGGCGCTGGATGAACGGGGCGTAGAAGCGCTCGGTGTGCAGGGTGAAGAGCGCGGCCCGCACGCCGCGATCGGTGAGTGCCAGCGTGCCATCGCGGATGCGTGCCACCGCCGGGGCCATGTCGCGCACGAAGGACTCAAAGGTGTAGTCCGGTCGTCGCACCAGTTCCTTCAGCGGCACCGGCCCGGCTGGGGTGGGGACTTTGCAGGCATCCAGCTCGGCCGACGCGGCGGCGAGAAAGGCCGATCGCGCCGCGAACACGCGTGTGCGCAGGGCGCCCAGTTCGCCGGTCTCCAGCAGGCCGAGATCGCGGGCAAGCGGCGTCAACCGCTCCGGGGCATTGTCGGAGCGGAGCAGCAGGCGATGCTCGGCCCGGGAGGTGAACATGCGGTAGGGCTCAACGGGGGTCTTGGTGACCAGGTCGTCCATGAGCACGCCGATGTACGCCTGCTCGCGCCCGAGGGTGATCGCGCTCTCGCCCAGGGCACGGCGTGCGGCGTTGACGCCGGCGATCCATCCCTGGGCCGCGGCCTCCTCGTAACCGCTGGTGCCGTTGATCTGGCCTGCCAGAAACAGCCCCGGAACGAGCTTGGTCTCCGCGGTGGCGTGGATCTGATGGGGGCGGACCATGTCGTATTCCACGGCGTATCCGAACCGCAGGATCTCGGCCTTCTCGCATCCGGGCATGGAGCGGACGACGCGCTCCTGCACGTCGGCCGGGAGCGACGTGGAGATGCCGTTGCAGTACACCCACTCTTCGTGCCCGGGCCGGAGCGATTCGGGCTCGAGGAAGACGTTGTGGCTCTCGCGATCGCTGAAGCGCACGACCTTGTCCTCGATGCTGGGGCAATAGCGCGGTCCCGCCGACTCGATCTGCCCGGTGAACATCGGGGCCCGGTGCAGATTGGCGCGGATCGCGTCGTGAGCCGCGGCGGTGGTCTGTGTGCTCCGGCAATCGACCTGCTCGAGCGCCGGGAACCGCTGCAAGTGCGGGGCCACGCCCGCGAGATCGCTGAAGGGCGTAGGCGCATCATCGCCGGGGGCCAGCGGCAGATGATCCCAGTCGATGGTGGACTTCTTCAGCCGGGGCGGCGTGCCGGTCTTGAGCCGCCCGAGTTCGAACCCGAGGT
>DHLW01000188.1:26326-50871 GCA_002405485.1 Phycisphaerales bacterium UBA4658 | reverse complement strand
TGCCGACGGCGGGAGACTCGCCGAAGCGTCCGCCGGCGGTCTTCTGCTCGCCGGTGTGCATGAGCCCGCGCATGAACGTGCCGGTGGTGAGCACGACGGCGCGGGCGTGCAGGGTGACCGAGCCGTCGGGCCCGGCGATCTCGACGCCCACGATGGACCCGCCGCGGATCAACAGACGCTCGACGCTGCCGGGGATCACGACGATCTCTGGTCGATGCGCGATGAGCCGTTGGACCTCGTCGGCATAGGCGTGCTTGTCGCACTGGGCCCTCGGGCCGTGCACGGCGGGGCCCTTGGAGGTGTTGAGGACCTTGAACTGGATGCCGGTGGCGTCGGTGGCGAGGCCCATGAGCCCGCCGAGCGCGTCGATCTCGCGGACGATCTGACCCTTGGCAAGCCCACCGATGGCGGGGTTGCAGCTCATGACGCCGATCTTGGAGGGATCAAGCGTGACGAGCGCAACCGACCCGGGGCGAGCCAGCAGGTTGGCGGCGGCCCAGGCGGCCTCGACGCCGGCGTGGCCGCCGCCGATGGTGATGACTTCGAAGTGCATGCGGGACATCGCAGAAGCAACGATATTCGCGCGGAAAACACAGCGGGCCGTCCGAGGACGGCCCGCCGGGGAGAATCATGTGCTGGCGAACTGGAGGAACGCGGATCAGCGGTTGCCGGTGGCGACCACGTCGTACCCCTTCAGGCCCTGAGCAGTCCAGCGGAAGTAGCCCTTGACGCGGTCAGAGACGCGGCCGGAGAGCGTCGGGTGGTCGTATCCGCGGAAGCCGGTGGACGGGTTGTAGTCGTACGTCGTCCAGGCGTACACGCGCTGCCCGTTCCGCGGGTCGAGCGCGGCGGTCGGGGAGCCCGGGTTGTCCGGACGCCATCCGTACTGAACGTTCTGGTTCTTTGTGAAGCGAACCGAGGTATCGATAAAGGCCAGCGGCTGGGCCGCCTGGTCGTAGGCGTGCCAGATGGGAACCTTGCAGCCGCGACTGTGCCGGTCAAACACGTCGAACATGAGCACCTTTTGCGAGGGGAAGTTCACCTCGTCAAAGCGGCGCTTACCGATCGGGAAGCTGGCGTTCTGGAAGATGTGGTGGAAGTTGTCGTACGCGAAGGCCGGGAAGATCGTTGTCCCCTGCCGCCTGTCAACGGAGAAGGCAACCGGGACGAGCTGGTAGGTGGACCAGAATGGGCGGTACATCTCATACGCGCCGTTGGGAATCGCCGAGGTCTCAGGCCCGGCGCCCATGAGCACGGCACGGTTGCCGACGTTGCGCTGCCAGAGGTTGACCCAGCTATCCGACGGGCAGCCCACGGCGGGGACGACCGCGTTGGTCCCGCCGAGGTACCAGCCGTCGACCAGCGGGAGGTGCCAGTAGTTCCGGTTGAAGTACCGATTCTGGACGAGGGTGAGGTTCTGGCTCGATCGGCGATCGAGAATGTCCTTGGCCTGCTTGCCCTGGATCAGCAGGATGCCGTCACCCCCGATGACGCTCAGCGGCGTGTCGCCGTTGACGAAGGGTCGGCCGGCGGTGCCGGGCGTCCAGTTCAGTGCGGCGATCTGGCCTTTGGAGTCCGAGCCATAGGTGAAGGACGCGGTGACGAGCTGCCGCATGTTGGACATGCACACCGACGTGCGGGCTGCGTTTCGTGCGTTGCACATTCCCGGCAGGAGCAGCGAGATGAGCAGCGCGATGATCGCAAGCACCAGCAGCAGCTCGATGAGCGTGAACGCCCGGCGAATCGTTGCAGTTCGGTTCATGGCTGACTCCAACCTCCTTGCGCCCCCCAGAATGTCCAAGTATCGCACACACTCCGGCCATCGGCTGCACAACTTGGCCAAAAGACAATAATCCGCAAGAAATGCCGTCTGGGACGTGTTAGCGTCGGACTTCGCCGCCGCCGAAGTCGATTCCGCGGATTCCCCCGCGGGTCCAGCGGAACATGCCGATCATGGGGTCCTGCGCCGCACCGCTGAGGGTTCTGGGTTCCTGGCCGGGGACGGGGTAGTAGGTGTAGCTGGTGACGGGGGCGGTGGGGGCGGCGGCCTGGGTGTTGGGCGGGCGCCAGCCGCGGTTCGCCGCACCGGTGCGACGCAGGCCCACCGAGCCGTCGAACATGATGAGGGGCTGCCAGGCCGAGTTGTACGCGTGCCAGATGGTCCGCTTGGCGTAGTGCCGATCGAACAGGTCGAACATCCAGACCTTCTGAGACGGAAACGCGACGTCATCGATGAATCTGGACGTGAAGGGCGTCAGGCCGGGGAAGACCTCATAGAGCATGTGGTATCCGGGTGCTCCGCTGGCCTGGCGGATGACGTAGGGGCCGATCTCCGGAGACCAGGCGTTGGGGACGTACTGGTAGGTCATCCAGAATGGGTAGATCTTCTTGTAGTTCACCTCGGAGGGGGGGTCGATGTCCCCGACCTGGGCGATGGCTCGCTGATAGTTCTCAACGTTTCGCTGGTAGACCAGGGTCTGGCGATCTTCCGGGCAGGCGGCGACGGGGTCAGGGAGTTTCTCGGTGAGGTAGCCGCCGTCGAGCAACGGGAGGTGGCCGAAGTTCCGATCGACCATGCGGTTGTTGATGACGCCGTAGTACGTGGAGTTGCCGGTGCGCCGGCGCACGATGTCGACGGCCTGGTTGGCGTGGGCCTGGATGAAGTCGCCGGTGTGGGCGTTGAGATCGCCCCAGTTGCTGACGTTGGTGGTGGGGCCCCAGGTGTACGCGCAGAGCCGGCCCTTCCACTCACTGGCATAGTTGTGGTTGCCGGCGGCGACCTGGCGTTGGTTGCTCATGCAGATGGAGACGCGGGCGGCCTTGCGGGCCTTGCCCAGGGAGGGGAGCAGGATGGAGATCAGCAGCGCGATGATCGCCACAACGAGCAGGAGCTCGATGAGGGTGAACGCGCGACGAGCCAGAGCGATGCGAGCCATGCAACGCCTCCCATGCCAACGACGGATCTTCCAGAATCAGAACGATCTGGAGGCACCCAACCCGGACGACACCGAGAACCGATGCCGTATCCAAGGGAGTAGTTTGCAGGATTTTGCAAGGGCGTGCAAGTTCGCCGCAGCGAAATCCGTGGAAAACTCACCTAAAGGTCTTTGTTAGGGAGTGCCCGAGTCCGCGCCGGAGGACTTGAACGGATCAGGCGGGAGGGTTTCCGGGAGCTGGAAGACCTCCACGCGTTGATTGCCGGCGTGTTCCTGTGCGGTCCTGGCTCTCGGGGTGGGCAGATCGGAGTCGCCCATCGAGACAACGCGGATCTGCCGCCATTCGACGCCCTTCTCGGCGAGCGCTTGAGCGACGGCAAATGCCCGCTCAAACGAGAGCATGCGGGACTCGGCGATGTCGCGAGTGGCTTCCAGCCGGCTGGCGTGCCCTCGGACTTCGATGATCCATCGCGTGCCCACGAACTTCTTGGCAACGTCGGCGATGGCATCCCTGGAACTGGTGGAGAGTTCGGACGAGCGATCGTCGAAGTCGACATAGGCGGCGGGCGTGCGCATGTCGGTTGCGCGGATGCTCTGGGCGCTCTTGTCGTCGCCGGTGACACCTTTTTCGGGGCTCTGACCCTGCCCCTCCATCTCGGCCCGTTTCTCGAAGATGCGCTTGATGAGCGGCAGGTCTTCGGGTTTGGTCGAGGAGAGATCGACTGGGGAGTTGAAGGCCTCGCGAACGGCGATGGCGAAGTCGATGAGGGCTGCGTCCTGGGCTTTGGCGCTGGTTTTGTCGCCCTCGTCGGTGGGGCCCTTGGCCTTGACGCCCATGTTCATGGCGAGGAGGATGACGAAGAAGCCCATCTGCAGGAGCACGTTGTCGGCGAAGGAGACGACCCACTCCGGGACGCCTTCCTCGTGCTCTTCGTGTCCGCCGTGGCCCCCGTGGTGCTTGTGCTTTTTGTGGGCGTGGCCATCGCCGTGACCGCCGCCGCCGCCACCGCCACCGCCGTGATCATCTTTGTGTTCTTCGGCCATTGGGCGACTCTCTGGCGTGCACGGGTGGTGGGCCCGTGGCTGTGGTCATGAGGGAGATCAGGCGGCGACCTTGATCTTGGAGCGTTCCTTGGGTGCGGCGAAGGCGGCCATCTTGTCGAGGGTGGCGCGTGGGTTGTCTCCGGCCTGGATGGAGAGGATGCCCTGGATCATCATCTCGCGGCTGAGGATCTCCTCCCCGGAGCGCATGGCGAGCTTGTCGCCGATCGGTCCGGCGATGCAGTTGGCCATGACGGTGCCGTACATGGTGGCGACGACGGCGACGGCGAGCATCTTGCCCATGAGCTCGATGGAGCCGCCGAGTGCCTGGAACATGCCGATCTGGCCGATGAGCGTGGCGGTGAGGGCGATGCCAGGGCCGTAGACCTTGATGATGTCGAAGAACTTCTTGCCGGCCTTGTGGCGGTCCTGCATGGCCATGACCTGCATGCGGAGTGTGGCCTCGATGGTGTCCGGGTCGGATCCGTCGACGGCCATCTTGAGGCCCTGAGCGAGGAACTCGTCGTTGATCTTCTGCAGCTCGGTCTCGAGTGCGAGGATGCCGTCGCGGCGGGCCTTCTCGGCGAGGGCGTACATGATCTCGGCGATCTCGGCGGGCTCCTTGCCGTTGTAGAAGAAGTAGCGTCGGCAGTATCCGGGGACCTTGGCGATCTTCTTCATGGGCATGGCCATGAAGATGGCGGCGAGGGTGCCGCCGACGACCATGATGGCGCCCTTCTCAGACCAAAGGGCTTGCAGTTGCCCGTGCGTGGCCATCCAGAAGACGACGGCGCAGCAGACGGTCATGACGACTGAACCGATGACGCTGGCCTTGTCCATCCGGGCCTCCGAGGAGCCGAACGCGTGCGCGAGCTTCGCGCGACGCCGTCGGCGGAGGGAGATCGACGCTCGGAGCAACTGGATTGATCAGAGGCCAATGGCCCGGCGGGAAGCGGTCAGAATGGGCTCGGCATAGACGGGATGCGCGGACTTTTTGCGGTGGCGAGCGGGCGTTATGGGGCCTGTGGGCGCCGGGCGTGATCAGGGCACGAGAGTCATGACCGGCACGCGGAGGTCGACGCGCCTGCGGTCTCGGATGACGGAGACGTCGATGGCCTCGCCGGTCTCGAAGAGTTCGGTGGGCCGGGTGCAGGAGAGTTCGCGGAGGCGGCGTCCGCCGAGGCGGATGACGATGTCGCCCGGGGTGAGACCTCCGGCGTCGGTGGGAACGTCCGGAAAGATGCGGTCGACGGTCCACATGCCCTCGCCATAGGCGAAGCCGACGCCGATGCCGCGGACAGGGGCGGAGGTGATGACCGGTCCGGATGCGGAGGGTGTGAAGCGGACGCGTTTGGATCGCGCGTCGAAGGTGATGACCAGGGACTTGAGGGCGTCGGCGCCGACGAGGTCGGAGGACTCGGAGCGTTCGACGACGGGCTTTGGGAAGGTGATTCCGCCGAGGGAGAGGTCGTCGGCGAGACGGGCGGCCTTGAGTTCGAATGGTCCGCCGATGGCGACGCCCATGGCGACGGTGGATGGCGGGCTGCTGAAGTTCTGGTCGTCAAAGTCAGCGAAGGTGAAGCCGCCGGCCTTGCCGGTGTCCAGGAGCAGACGCTTGGTGCGTGCCGAGGGGCCCGAGCCGATGCGTGCGCGGACCTCGGGTCGGTCGGATCGGATGAGCGGGAGGATGAACTGATCATCGGCCGGCGGGAGGGATCCGCCGGCGACGCGAACGGCGGCGCCGGGATAGTCGATGGTGAGCAGGACCTCGCGGAAGGCGTCGAAGCCGAGGATGCCGTCGACGCGCGTGCCGAGGACCGCCTGGATGGACGAAAGGTCGAGCACGATGGCCTCGAAGCCCATGAACGTCACGTCACCGGCGGTCAGGGACTCGATGCGGATGACGCGATCGATGGGCTGGCGTCGGCCTTGCGAGCCGATGGCGTAGCCGTCGCTGGGGCGTGAGAAGTCGGTGAGTCGGCCGCCGGCCTGCTGGGAGAGGACGGTGGCCGCCGCGCCGGTGTCCAGGAGCAGGGTGAACGGGCCACGATCGTTGATGCGGGTGGTGATGAGGAAGTAGTTCCCGCAGCGTCGCGTGGGCAGTGCGTGCTCTTTGTCGCCCGGCGGGAGCAGGACGCGGTCGGCAACGCGATCGAGCCCGGAGGATGATGGCGACCCGGACGCGCACCCACCCAGCAGGCCCATGGCGATGGCGAAGCCCGCGGCGAGGATTGGGAGGGCGGAGGGGCGGCCGAGGCGGGGAGGATGCATGGGCGATGGTACCGACGGGGCCCGCTACAGTGGCGGGAGTTGTGAGCGTCGTCGACCCCCGGTGGATCTGGCCGCCGGGGGCGCGCCTGCGCGTTGGTTGTCAAGCATGAACCTGATCGAGCACTTTGCACGAGATGAGCGTGTTCGAGCGTCGGCGGAGGACGCGGCGCGTGGGAAGCGCGTGCTGCTGCGCGGCTCGCAGGGGTCATCGGGTTCGCTTGTGGCGGCGGCGCTCGGGCGTGTGCGCGTGCGGATGGTCGTGCTGGTTGTCGGGCACTTGGATGAGGCCGACGAGGCTCTGGACGAGCTGAACGCCGCGGGTGTGCGTGCGGTGCGATTGCCGGCCATGGAGGTGCTGCCCGGCGAGACGGGCGTGAGCATGGAGCTGTTCGTGGAGCGGCTTGGGGTCGTGCGCACGCTCGGTGCGATGGATCGCGGCGGGCCAGAGGGCTCGGCGCCCGGGGCGATCGACGTGCTCATCTGTCCGGTGCAGGCGCTCATGCAGCCGGTGCCGGGCCCGGAGACCATCGATCTGCTGGCGCGGACGGTGAGCGTGGGCGATCAGGTCAGCCCGGCCGATCTGGCCGCGTGGCTCGCCGGGGCCGGATACGACCGTGTCGAGACGATCGAGGAGCCGGGAGAGTTTGCGGTGCGCGGCGGGATCATCGACGTCTTCCTGCCGCCGGGTGCGGCGAAGGAGATCGGGGGATCGCTCGGCGCAGGGGCAGGGGTTCGTCTGGACTTCTTCGGCGACGAGGTGGACAAGATCACCGAGATCGATCTTGACACGATGGGTTCGGATCGCGCGCTGGACCGAGTTGAGCTGGTGTGTGCGGCGATCGAGCGGGTGATGCCGGCCCCCGCGCGGCCTTCGGGGGAGAGTCGCGCGGGGGCCCGTGTGCGACGGCCCGGTCGGACCGAGGGCGGAGTCGAGACGCTGGAGGCGGGCGCGATCGATGCCACCGGCGGGAGCGGGTCGTGCTCGGCTCTTGCGTATGTGCCGCGGTCGGCGATGGTGGTGCTGCATGAACCGCTGGAGGTGGTGGAGCAGGCCCGCGGGTACTACGAGCGGCTGACGGATCCGAGGATCTATGGCCCGCCGGCGGTGCTGAAGGAGCTGCAGGAGCGGTTTGCCGCAGGTGCGCGCGGGGGCGATCGCGGTGGGGGAGAGGGCGGCGGGTACATGGAGATCGCGCAGTTCTCAGGAGCGCGTGCGAGCGGGGATGTGGAGGTCGAGCTGCCGATCAGGCCGCTGCCAGAGCTTCCGAGGGACGCCGCCGAGGGCGTCCGGGAGCTGGCCCGGATCGCGACCGACGATCAAGAGCCGTCGCGAGTGTGCGTGTACTGCGACAACGCGGCGGAGCTGTCGCGTTTCGGCGAGCTGATGGACGAGCACGCGCCCGGGGCGAAGTCGAGGGTGGACGCGGGAGTCGCGTACGTGCATCGGGGGTTCATCTGGGGCGAACCGGGCGATGCGGGCGGCGTGCTCGTGATCGTGCCGTACCACGAGCTGCTGCACCGATTCGAGACTCGGCGGCGTTTCGGATCGGCGCGGCGCGGTCGAGAGAGCGGTGCGGAGTCGCGGCTGAAGGCGGCGCGGGCGATGGACAGTTTCCTGGACTTTGGTCCCGGGGACTATGTCGTGCACCGCGATCATGGAATCGCGATCTTCCGCGGGCTGATGGTGCAGAAGCCCCGGGAGATCAAGCGTGACGGGCCGGTGGTGCTGCCGGGCGAGAAGTCGGCGAAGAAGAGGGCAAGAGCGCGAGCGGAGCGGGACGTCGATCCGGATGAGGGGATGGAGGAGTATCTGACGCTCGAGTTCGCGGGCGGCTCGAAGCTGCACGTGCCGGCGACGAAGATCGACCATGTGCAGAAGTACGTGGGCGGGTTCCGCGGGCAGCCGACGCTCTCGGCGCTCGGGGGGACGCGGTGGAAGAAGCAGAAGCAGAGCGTCGCCGAGAGCGTGAAGGACCTCGCGGGGGAGCTGCTGAGAATCCGGGCCGCGCGGGAGAGCATGCCGGGTGTCCGGTATCCGGGGGACACGGCGTGGCAGAGAGAGTTCGAGGAGGAGTTTCCGTTTCCGCCGACGGACGACCAGGTGGCCGCGATCGGGGAGATCAAGAAGGACATGCAGTCGGATCGCCCGATGGATCGCCTGCTGTGCGGGGATGTCGGGTACGGGAAGACGGAGGTGGCGATCCGGGCGGCGTTCAAGGCGATGGAGTTCGGGAAGCAGGTGGCGGTGCTGGTGCCGACGACGGTGCTCGCCGAGCAGCATGATCGGACGTTTCGCAGCCGCCTGGCCGACTATCCGTTCCGCGTGGAGAGCGTGTCGCGGTTCAAGGGGAGCAAGGAGATCAACGACACCCTCGCGGCGGTGCGCAAGGGGCAGGTGGACGTGATCATCGGGACGCATCGCCTGCTCAGCAAGGACGTGCAGTTTGCCGACCTGGGGCTGGTGATCATCGACGAGGAGCAGCGATTCGGCGTGGAGCACAAGGAGCGGCTGCTGTCGCTCCGGCTGACGGTGGACGTTCTGACCTTGAGCGCGACGCCGATCCCGCGGACGCTGCACCTGTCGATGCTGGGGCTGCGCGACATCTCGTCGCTGGCGCAGGCGCCGATGGATCGGCGGGCGGTGGTGACGGAGGTGATTCCGTACAACACGAGGCGCATCGAGCAGGCGATCAAGCGGGAGCTTGCGCGGGACGGGCAGGTGTTCTTCGTGCACAACCGCGTGCACAACATCCAGAGCGTCGCCGACGACATCCAGAAGCTGGCGCCGGATGCGAAGATCGTCATCGGGCACGGGCAGATGCCCGACGGCGAGCTGGAAGACGTGATGCTCACGTTCATGCGGCGGCAGGCCGACATCCTGGTGAGCACGACGATCATCGAGAGCGGGATCGACATCCCCACGGCGAACACGATGTTCATCAACGACGCCGACCGCTTCGGGCTCGCCGAACTGCACCAGTTGCGCGGGCGCGTGGGGCGATACAAGCACCGTGCGTATTGCTACATGCTGCTCTCGCCGGAGCGGACGGTGACCGACAAGGCGGTGAAGCGGCTGAAGGCGATCGAGGAGTTCAGCATGCTGGGGGCGGGGTTCAAGATCGCGATGCGCGATCTGGAGATCCGCGGCGCGGGCAACATCCTGGGGCCGGAGCAGAGCGGGCACATCGCGGCGGTCGGATACGAGATGTACTGCCAGTTGCTCGATTCGGCGGTGAAGGAGCTGCGTCATGAGCCGACGCAGGTGGCCAGCGAGACGAGCGTGGAGATCGGGCTCAGCGGGATGATCCCGAAGCGGTACATCTCCTCGGACGCGCGGCGCATGGGCGCGTACAGGCGCATCGCGGTGGCCCAGACGGGCGCGGAGCTTGACAGGATCGAGACGGAACTGAAACAGGCGTATGGGGACGAGCTCCCGCAGGCGACGCGCCGGTTGATCGACTTGGCGGCGCTGCGTGTGGCGGGGATGTCGCTGGGGGTTCGATCGATCGCGGTGAGGGGTCCGGACGTGCTGCTGCGGGCCAGGCCGGGGGATGCGCCCGCGGTGTACGAGCGATTGTCGCGCTCGCCCGCTGGCGAGCCTGCGCGGGGGCCGCAGCACGCCCCGCAGCGAGGGGCGGTGCAGGAGTTCCATGTGACGCTGCTGGAGCCCAGGAGCGGGGAGGAACTGGCGGAGGTCTACTTCAGGCCGCCGCCGGGATACATGGAGCCGACGACGCTGCTGCGCGTGCTTCGCGATCGGCTTGCGGGTTGATCGCGCGTGCTCGGTCGGTCCACGATCACCTCCCGGGAAAGCGGCTTCGGATCAACGGGCTGAGACCGGACCGGGCGATTTCCCATAGACTCAGCCGTGGCCTTCGCCCCTCCAGGCATCCCGGTCGGCGCGCCGTACTGCGGCTATTGCGGGTACGCGCTTGCGAATCTGAATGATGCTTCCCGGTGTCCGGAGTGCGGTCGCCCCCTGGTCGAGGTGCTGGTGCGCAAGACCGCCGCGTTCAACACCGTGCGCGCGGTCCGCATCAGGTCCGAGGTGACTGTGTTTGGTCTGCCTCTGTATCACGTTGCGTTCGGGCCGCGACTGGAGCATGGTGAGCGTTTCGGACTGGCACGCGGCGTGGTCGCGCTCGGGGATGTTGCCGTCGGCGGGGTGGCGATCGGCGGATCGGCGTTCGGGGTGATCGCGCTCGGCGGCGCAGCGTTCGGACTGGCCTCGATCGGGGGGATGTCCGTCGGGCTGCTTGGTGCGCTCGGCGGGTGCGCGATCGGCGGCGTCGCCGTCGGGGGCGGCGCGGTCGGGGTGTGCGCCAGCGGTGGAGGAGCCGCCGGCATCGTCGCGCAAGGAGGTGGGGCGTATGGCATCTACGCGCGTGGACCTGGCGCGTCTGGTACGCACGTGATCGCGCCGAATCGCGGGATCAACGACCCGGCTGCGGTCGAGATGTTCAAGAGTCTTGCGCCGATCATGGGCTCGGCCCCGCCGACCGGTCTACAGGGGATTGCGCAGATCGCGATCGTCCCGCTCTCGATCGGTTTCGTGCTGCTGATCCTGATGGCGATGCTCGTGCTCGCGTTTCGGAGAACCCCGGGCAACCCGTACGCGACTCCGGAGCAGAGACGGAGCATGATCCCATGATCTATGACATCACTCCGCCCATCACAGATGCGCTCGCCGTCTGGCCCGGCGACACGCCGATGTCGCGCGAGGTGCTCTGCGACATGGCCACAGGCGCCCCGATCACGCTGTCGACGCTGCGCTCGACGGTGCACCTGGGGGCCCATGCCGACGGGCCGAATCACTATGCGCACCCGGCCGCGGGCATCGGCGAGCGTCGCCTGGAGCACTATCTCGGTCCGTGCGTGCTGATCGATGCCGACGTTCCAAGAGGAGGCCGCGTCGGGGTCGAGCATCTTCGGCTTCCGCCTCGGGGCAGCGGGCTGGTCGTGCAGCCGCGGGTGCTCATCCGGACCGGGACGTTTCCCGACCCTCGCTCGTGGAATGCGGACTTTGCGGGTCTGGAACCGGCGCTGGTCGACTGGCTCGCGGGTCAGCGGGTGATCACCGTCGGCATCGACACGCCGAGCGTCGATCTGCAGGACTCGAAGGACCTGCCGGCCCACACCGCGATCGCGCGTCATGACATGGCCATACTGGAGGGGCTTGCGCTCTCGGGCGTGCCCGCGGGCGTGTACGAGCTCATCGCGCTGCCGCTGAGACTCATGGGCTTTGACGCCAGCCCGGTGCGGGCCGTTCTGCGAACGCTCGACTAGTGGGCGTTCGCGTCGATCTTGGCGGGGGAGAACGTCTGCCCGCCGGCGCCGAGTGCGGAGCCGACCAGTCGGAGTTCGACGCTCACGCGCGGATCCGCTGGGTTGCGTCCGGTGGCGCGCAGCAGCCCGCCGCACAGACTCAGCGGCGCGAGCGGCTCGCACGCGATCATCTCGCCGACGAGCGCCGGCTGGTCGGCGATGCGCAGTTGCAGCGGCACGCGGATCACGCGCACGCTCTTGCCCGCCTCGGTCCAGTCCGGCAGAAAGGCCGGCCAGTCATTCTCGCCGAAGGTCACCTGCACGGTTGGTCTGAGCACCATTGCCAGAAGCGAAGGCCGTGCGATCAGCCCTTTGAGGAGATCCTTGAACGGTCCGCGGCGATTCATCGAGCCGCTGAATCCGAAAAGGGCCATCCAGCCGCGCATCATCCGCTCATGCTCCTGCTCGGGCAGATCGGGCATGACGATGCTCTGCTGGCCACGCAGCTCCGGGCGATTCGCGATCGGTGCGGAGCCGTCGTACGGGCCATACCCGAGCAGCTTCAGCGGAAAGCGTCCGGTGGATCTGTCGATGATTGCTCCCAGATCGTCGTACACGGTGATCCGCGTTGCGACCGTCGGGGAGCTGAACGCGAAGGGTCGCTTGCCCGCCGAGCTCCTGGTCTGGAACGCCTTCGGATCGGCGTCGGCGAACTCGGGCAGCAGTTCGATGTGCAGGTATCGCCGGGTCGAACTCGTCGCCGAGTTCGAGACGATCTCGATGAGCACGCGGTCTCCGATGTTCCAGGCATCCCGCGCCGCCGCCACGTCAAGACTCGGGAGCACGTCGCGCACGGCTGCCGAGGTGGGCCGCCACTCCGCGACCGGGGCCCGATCCGCGGTGGCCTCGATCGAACCTGTCGACGTGGCGATGGCCGGTCGCTGAGCGCAGCCGGTCGCACACGCGCTCGCGGTCGCCGCGCACAGTCCGATCGTGCGGAGGATCCGGGACCATGGGCCTGATGCGCTCATGAGCATCAGGGTAGCGTCGCGATTGCCTTGACCTCGAACGCGATCGGCGCGCTCCCGCCCTGGGGGAGCGAGGAGATGCCCACGGTCGTTCGGCACGGCTGATTCGGCCCCGGCGGAAAGTACTCCGCGTACACGCGGTTGTACACGCCAAAGTCGCGCTGCATGTCCGTCAAGAAGCACGTCATGTCCACGATGCGATCCCACGACGAGCCGTTCTCTTCGAGGATGTACCGCAGGTTCTGAAAGACCGCACGAACCTGGGCTTCCATGTCATAGCTGACCATTCGGCCATCCGGGCCGAGCACGACGCCCGGGATGTCCTTGCTCCCGCGCTGCCGCGGCCCCTGGCCGGAGATGAACAGCAGGTTGCCGACTGTGCGGCATGGGGGGTATGCGCCGACGGGTTCGGGGGCTTTGGTCATGGGAGAAGTCTCAACGATGGATCTCTCGGCGTCGCAGAGCGTACGGCCTCTGGCCCGGGTCACGCCGGCGTGGAGCTTGCCGCGCCGTGCCGCCCGTGCGCGATCACCGGGCGGCGTGATCGAATGAGCATCCGATGCGTTCGTGAGTCAGTGCCTGATGCACACGTTCTTCGGCTCGGTGAAGAACCGCATCGCCTCGAGTCCGCCCTCGCGTCCCACCCCGCTCTGCTTCATCCCGCCAAACGGCGTCCGCAGATCCCGCACCATCCAGCAGTTCACCCACACGATGCCGCACTGCAGCAGATCGGCGTATTGCTGCACGCGTGCGACGTCGCGAGCGAAGACCGTCGCCGCGAGCCCGTATCCTGTGCCGTTGGCGATGTTGATGGCCTGGCCATCATTCGCGAATCGCTGCACCGTAACGACCGGCCCGAAGATCTCTTCGGTCTCGACCCGGCACGCCGGATCAAGCCCGTCGATCACCGTCGGCTGGTAGAACAGTCCCTCGCGGCAGCGAGCGGGCAGAAGAGACTGCTCGACGCGAGAGCCCCCGACGAGCACCCGGCCCCCGAGCTCGCGGGCGAGCTGCACGAAGGACTCGATCTTGCGCATGTGCTCGGGGCTGGTGACGGCGCCGAAGCGCGTCGCCGGGTCGCGTGGGTCGCCGATGGGCAGGGCACGCACGCCCGCGAGGAATCGCTCCAGGAAGACGTCGGCGATCGACTCGTGCAGCAGCAGCCGCGAACCGCACAGGCAGATCTGGCCCTGATTGGTGAACCCCGCACGGATGGCGGTGCTCACGGCCTGGTCGATGTCGGCGTCGGCGCAGACGATGAACGGGTTCTTCCCGCCCAGCTCAAGCGAGACGCGCTTGAGTTGATCCCCGCACTCGCGGGCGATCCAGCGCCCCACGGCGGTCGAGCCGGTGAAGCTCACCGTCGGCACGTCGGGATGCGTGACCAGCGCGGCGCCAGCCGACGCGCCCCGCCCGTGCACGATGTTCAGAACGCCCGGCGGCAGACCGGCCTCGAAGCTCAGCTCGCCGAGTATCGCCGCAGTCATCGGTGTGATCTCGCTTGGCTTGCACACCGCGGTGTTGCCCGTCGCCAGCGCCGGGGCGATCTTCCAGGTGAGCAGATAGAGCGGCAGGTTCCACGGAGCGATCAACCCGGCGACGCCGCGAGGGCGGCGCAGCGTGAGGTTCAGAGCCCGTACACCGCCCGGCACGCCCCCGCCGTCGAACTCTTGCATCTCTCCGGTCGTGTGCAGGATCGCGGTGGCAAAGAACCGCAGGTTCGCGGCCGACCTCGGGATATCCACCTCGCGGGCGAGTGTGATGGGCTTGCCGGTGTCGTCGCTCTCGGCCCTTGCGAGGCGGTCGGCGTGCGCGTCGATCGCGTCGGCCAGTCGAAGCAGGTACCGGGACCGCTCGCTCGCGGGCAGGCCGGACCACCCCTCGAAGGCGTGAGCAGCGGCTTGAACCGCCCGGTCCACCTCGATCGAACCGGAGTCCGGCACGCGAGCGTGCACCGCCGAGGTCGCCGGCTCGAGGACGTCGATGAACGCGCCCGAGGCCGGAGGAGTGACCTTGCCGTCGATGAGATTGCCGAGCACGTTCATGACCAGAGTGTACGGAATGGCTCAAGTCGACCCGGGTTCAGGGGCGCGGACGGAGTTTGGCTTGCAGGCCCGCCGCAGTCGCGGCATACTCGCGTTGTCAAGTGCTCGAGCAGAGGAGTTGCACCATGGGCAAACGCATCGGCCTGGGAGCGTTCGTCATCGGGCTGTGTGCATCGGGCGCGGGCGTGCTTGCGGGGGCG
Source organism: Phycisphaerales bacterium UBA4658 (assembly GCA_002405485.1). Lineage (GTDB taxonomy): Bacteria > Planctomycetota > Phycisphaerae > Phycisphaerales > UBA1924 > UBA4658. The sequence continues at coordinate 36,085 of DHLW01000188.1, read as the reverse complement.
GCATGGCTGATCTCTTCAACCGAGTGGCCCATCTGGGCCAAGGTTGTGGTCGGTCTGGCGGCGTTTCCTGTCGGTGCCGCGGCGATGGGCGCGTATCTGCTGATCGCGGCTCTGATCGCGTTCCGCCGCGAGTTGGCGGAGAGTTTCCGTGGCGCGTGCGCCGACGGCCGATGCTGAGGGGCGATCGCCGCACCGGTCCGCAGGCGAGGCGGTTCACCGCGGACCGGGGCCAACCCCGATGGACTCAGCACATGTCCAGCACGACGCGGACGATCAGCACCCGGCGAACCACAGGTTCAGATAGTCGAAGATGTCGTTCACATCCAGGATGCCGCCGTTGATGTTCGCGCTGGGCAGCCCGGCGAACCACGCGTTGAGGAACGCAAACAGGTCGGTGGTGGTGATCTGGCCGTCGTTGTCGAAGTCCGCGACGCAGGGCCGGGCGTAGAAGAGTGCCTGTCGCGCCACCACGGGGAACGTTGCGGTCTTGGCGAACAGGACGGTCTCGCCCGGATCGTTGAACCTGCCGTCCCCGTTGGTGTCGGTCGCCACGACGACTTCAGCGGCGCTGTTGCCCGAGACCGAGCCGTTGGAGCACAGCGCGATGCGTCCCGGGCCGATGGCAAAGCCCTGCGAGGTGGCGAAGAAGGTGCCCATGGGCATGTTGGCCTCTGACCAGAGCACCGTGACCTCGCTGGCCTGATCGATGCTGGAGCTGAGGTTGTCGTCGCTCAGGCGGACGGCGAGCTGGGGATTGATCGAGGACGTGCGATCGTGCGTGAAGATCGCCACGCCGTCGGTGACGCACGACTGCACGAACCCGGACGTGCCCCCGAAGCTCCCGGAGGTGTGGAAGACCGCCAGTTCGCCGGCGTCGATCGCGCCGCTGGAGTTGGTGTCGAACGCGCGATAGATCGCATCCGGCGTGGCCGAGTCGCGGTTGTCGGCGATGTACACCGCGCCGTTGAGCACGCAGATGTCAAAGGGCGAGCTGATCGCGCTCCCGATGATGGTGTTGAAGTCGATGTACAGCGAGCTCTCGCCGGCGTCGTCGGCGTCCCCGTCGGCGTTGAGATCGCGCACGCGATAGACCGCGTCCTGCGGGAGGGCCGCGCCCGAGCCGGCGTTGCAGACATAGATCGAGCTTGCGTCTCCGGCCAGCCCGTTGGGCGTGGGCAGGAAGAAGAAGCCCGCGTTGAACTCGGTGAAGAACGCCCGGAGCTCGCCCGGGTCGTTGGCATCGTTATCGCCGTTGAGGTCCTTGGCGGCGTAGATCGCCCGCGAGTCGCCGTCCCCGAAGTACACCGTGCCGTCGATCGACTGGTACATGCTGAACACGCCTCCGGTGCAGTTCAGCCCGGCGGCGTTGGAGCCGTCAACGAACACCGTGGTCTCCCCCGGATCGTTGGCGTTGCCGTTGGAGTTGAGATCGCGGCAGAGGAAGATGGCGTTGAGCGAGAGGTCGGCGACCAGCAGCCCCGCCGTCCGCCGAGCAACGGGCATGGGCGCCGTTGCCTGAGCCCACACGCCCGGGCACGCGGCGCCGACGGCGAGCACCAGGGCGGTCAGAGCGAGCCGGTTGGAACGCGAGCGATCGGACGCGAGCATGGAAACCTCCGCAGGGACAACCCCCGCCCCGATCCGCCCCGCCCCAGATGGTAGAGCGTAAGAAAGATAATCCGGTCTGCAATGCCCGCCACCACCAACGGCAAAAAACGCCACGCCCCCGGTCAAACAGACCCGGGGGCGGAGCGCACATCTGGATCGTGGAATCGGTTCGATGCTCGGGCGGGTTCAGCGGCGACGCCGAGATCCGGCAAAGGCCAGGCCCGCGAGCAGCATCGCAGAAACGCCCGGGGTGGGGATCTGCCCGAACTTGATGTTGTCGATGCCGACGCGATCGACCTTGGAGCCGCCCACGGTGATGAGCTGGGTCAGGTCGATCCGGATGCGGATCTGCTGAGCGCACAGCGGGCTGCTGGTGAAGTCGAACGTGCGGTGCCGCAGCGGGAGGGTGCCGGGAATGAGCGTCGACGGCGGATTGTTGATGTCGTAGTCGATTCGGTAGAGCTCGGTGCCGGCGCCATCGGTCACGGTGATCGAGCGGGCCGGGAGGTCTTCGCCGAAGCCGGTCACGGAGTTGTACACGGCGGCGAGATCAAAGCTGTACAGGCAGACCAGGAAGCCCGCATCCGCGAAAAGATTGATCTCCAGAATGCCGGGGGAGAAACCGGGAGCATTCCGGTCGCGGTAGAGCACGTTGTTCAGGTCTCCAAAGACCCGCGTCGGGTCGGCGGGGTTGCTCGCGCCGCCAAGACGCAGCACCGGCTTGTAGTCCACGAGCACGTTGGGCGTGATGCCATATTCGGTGCCGTATGAGAATCCGGGGGGCTGGAACGTGTTGGGATCACCGACACGATCGCCGTAAGAGTCCAGGATCTGCGAGCCGTTCGACCCGCCGAAGTCAAAGGTGAGCACGGTTCCCGCGGCTTGGGAGACCAGACCCGCCGAGACCGTCAGAACAGAAATCAACCCAAGAGAACGAAAGGACATGAGACCGCCTCCTTCGCACGCGGCGGACATGCCAACAGACGGCAGGCCCATCGCGAGCGCGATGTGCAACGACACGGTCTCTCTCAAAATGTTCCCCCTCCCTCTCTCCCCCGAAACCGGGCACACGCCCGAGCCGATAACGTATCACGTTTCCAAACACGATCAAGGGGGTAGCGGGAAATTCCTGCGCCCGAGGTCCCCTTTTTGGATGTTTCCAAGCGAGCTCAGGCCGCACGCGGCTGAGTTGGGGGCAGATCGTCAGAAATCACCCCTATCATGACCGCAATGCCGCTCGCACCCCTTCCGGAACTGCTTGAAGAGTTGCGTCAGGGACGGATGATCATCCTGACGGACGACGAAAATCGTGAGAACGAGGGGGATCTGGTCGTCGCCGCACAGTTTGCGACGCCCGAAGTCATCAACTTCATGCTGCAGCAGGCGCGCGGCTACTTGTGCCTGTCGTTGACGGAGGCGGACTGCGATCGGCTGGACCTGCATCCGCAGGCGGCCACGAACACGTCTGTCCGAGGGACGCCGTTTACCGTTTCGATCGACGGGCACCCGAAACATGGGTTCACCACCGGGGTGAGCGCTCGGGAGCGGGCCAAGTGCATCGCCATGGCCATCGATCCCGGCACTGGTCCTGGCGACTTCGTGCGACCCGGGCACATCAATCCGTTGCGATCGAGGGAAGGCGGCGTGCTGGTCCGGGCGGGGCAGACGGAGGGATCGGTGGACCTGTGCCGATTGGCGGGGCTGCAGCCCGCCGCGGTCATCATCGAGGTCATGCGTGATGACGGCGAGATGGCCCGCATGCCGGATCTGGAAGTGCTGGCTCAGCGGCACGGCATCAAGATCGGGACGGTGGCCCAGATCATCGAACATCGCGTTGCGCGCGAGACGCTGGTTCGCCGGGTGGAACCTGCGGGGGGAACCCCGATCCGAACGCCCTTTGGCACTTTCAATCTCATCGCCTTCCGGACCTTTGTGGACCCTCTGCCGCATGTGGTGCTCACCGCCGGCGGCGTCGGATCGCTCGACGAACGTGGGCGTCCGCGGGTGGTGGAGGCCCCGACGCTCGTGCGCATGCACCGCCGGCATCTGCTTGGGGACGTGTTTCTCGACCTCGATGCGTCACCGGAGGGCCCGACGGCGAGCACGCTGCACCAGTCGATGCGCATGATCCAGGAGGCGGGGGCCGGGGCGATCGTGTACCTTCGGCCGGAGGGAGCCCCGGACCAGATCGGGGGGGCGTCTGGAGGGTTGGAGCAGCGGTTGCAGACGATCTTCAAGCAGGGGATCGAGAGTGCGCCGGGAACCGACTCACCTATTGCGGGGATCAGTGGTCCAATGCGGGATTACGGGATCGGGGTGCAGATCGTGCGCGAGCTGGGGCTGAGGAACTTGAAGCTGATCAGCAATCACCAGCGCGAGCTGCCAGGCCTGGAGGCCTTCGGGCTGCGAGTGAGCGGGTATGTCCCGCTGACCGGCGGATGACCCGACCATGTTCCGAACATTCAGGAAAGCAGAGTGGTGAGGAGCTACCGTTGGCCCACGGTTGAGACGGGGCTGGGAGCATTGGAGCGACGATGCTTGGCAAGGTCTTCAAGGCGTACGACGTCCGCGGCACGTATCCGGATCCGCTGGACGAGAAGATGGCATGGCAGATCGGCTATGGGGTGAGCCGATTCCTGTTGTCGGACGCGGCCCAGGCGGGCGAGACCAGTCCGATGATGCACAACATCGTGGTCGGGCGGGACATGCGGAAGAGTTCCCCGTCATTGTGCAAGTCGCTGATCCAGGGGATCTGCGATCAGGGGGGGAATGTGATCGATGTGGGGCTGGTGGACACGAGTTTCATCTACTTTGCGGTGAACCATCTGGATTGCGCCGGCGGGGTGATGTGCACGGCGAGCCACAATCCGCCGCAGTACAACGGGTTCAAGGTTTCGAAGCGGAAGGCCAAGCCGGTTGGTGAGGCGACGGGGCTGGCGGAAGTGCGGAAGCACGCGGCGATGGTGGACAAGCAGACGATGACGCCGCTGGGCGGGCGGTGCGAGCCGCGGAACCTGTGGGAGGCGTATGCGCGGCACGTGCGGCAGTTCCTGGACCTCTCGCCGGATTGGGAGAAGCGTGGGAAGCTGAAGGTGGTGATCGACGCGAGCAACGGGATGGCGGGGACGATGATCCCGATGGTCTTCGGGAAGAAGTCGCCGCTGGGCCCGGTGAGCGGGCTGGAGATCATCGAAATCAACTTCGACAACAGCAAGGGCGAGTTTGTTCATGAGCCCAACCCGCTGGTGGCGGCGAACCTGCAGCAGGTGCAGCAGAAGGTGGTCGAGGTCGGCGCGGACATCGGGTTCTGCTATGACGGGGACGCCGACCGGTGCGTGGTGATCGACGAGACGGGCGCGGCGATCGGGTGCGACCATCTGACGGGCGTGCTGGCGCCGTACTTCGTGAAGCGGCACGGGAAGGGCTCAGGTGTGGTGTTCGACCTGCGTTCGACCAAGGCGGTGGCCGAGGAGATCACGCGGGTCGGGGGTGTGCCTTATCGCTCGCGGGTGGGGCATGTGTTCATGAAGGCGATGATGGCGGAGAAGAAGTGCGTGTTCGGCGGGGAGCTGAGCGGGCACTTCTACTTCCAGGACAACTTCAACGCCGACAGCGGCGCGATCGCGATGTGCGTGGTGCTGACGCTGCTCAAGAGCAGCGGGAAGACCATGAGCCAGCTCGCGGCGCCGATGAAGCGGTACGCGCAGAGCGGGGAGATCAACTTTCAGATCGAGGACAAGGACGGCGCACTGGCCACGCTGCGTCGTCAGTCGCAGACCTGGGCCCCGAACGCGGAGATGGACGAGCTTGACGGCGTGACCATCGACGCGTTTGAGAAGCACGGGTGGTGGTGCAACGTCCGCAAGAGCAACACCGAACCGCTGCTGCGGCTGAACCTGGAAGCCAAGGACAAGAAGACGCTGGACATGATGCTGGCGAAGATCTCGCCGCTGCTTGGGGTGAAGGTGGATCATTGATGGCGGAAGGCACTTGGCACTGGTGCAAGAACAGAGAGCAGAATCTCAAACTGCCTTGATGCCTTGATGACCAAGCGCCTTTGTGCTTCGATGCCTGCCGAGTGCCCAGCGCCTCACTTATGAATCTCCAACAGTTTCTCGATCACTGGAAGATTGCCGAGAACCCCTTTCGGGGCGAGGAAGCTCGGCAGGATCCGGTGTTTCTGCGGCTGGAGGCGGTGAGCCAGGGGGGTGTGGCGGGGAATGCGCCGGCGGCGGCGATCTCGGGGGTCATCAAGCCCGGCGCGACGACGCACTCGGACTTTGAGAAGATCGCGGGGGACTTTTCCCAGCCGTCGACGGCGATCGTGTTCGGCGAGAAGGGGAGCGGCAAAACGGCGATCCGGCTGCAACTGGCAGATCGGCTGAACGCGTACAACGCGGCACATCCCGAAGCGCGATGCCTGTGGATCGGGCTGGATGATCTGAACCCCGTGCTGGCGAGGTTCGTCGAGCGGACCAAGGTGGAGCGCAAGGCCACGGTCGCGGACACGCTGGCGAAGTTCCGCCTGGTGGACCACATCGACGCGATTCTCGCATCGGGAGTTGCGGCGGTGGTGGATGTGATCATCAAGGAGCGGTCGCCGACGGTCGGGGCGGGGCCCGCGGCGGTGGTCGAGGCGCGCGAGGACGTGCGGAAGATCATCAAGCGGATGGACGGATCGACGCGGCGGGACGTTCTGGCCCTGCAGGCCGCGTATGACGGCGCGTGGGCCGCGAGCGGGGGCGAGCAGCGCACCCGGAAGCTCCGTCGCGCGCTGCGCATCGCGCCCCCGATCGGGGGCCTGGTCTGGTCGCTTCTGGCCTATCTCGGGTGGATTCCGGCGGTGGCGGTCGCCGTGATGCAATGGCGCGGCGGCCAGATCACGACCGATCCGATGCAGTTCACCAGGGCCGAGAGCCCGGTGTGGGTGGTGGCGGGACTCTTGGCGGCGTGGCTGATCGTGCTGGTGAAGCGGTCGGTGTATGACCGCGTGAAGTACCTGACGCTCGGGCATCGATTGCGGAAGCAGGTGCGTGTGAGCGCGCGGAGCGACACGAGCTTTGGCCGGTCGCTGCGGGCGATTCCGCAGGCCCTCCTGGACCCGGCGGTCCTGCCGATCACGGGTGCGGATGAGACGCGGTACGCGATGCTGGATCGGCTCAAGCGCGTGCTGAAGCACTTCGGATACTCGAGCGTGCTGGTGGTGGTGGACCGGGTCGATGAGCCGACGCTCATCAGCGGCGATCCCGAGCGGATGAAGAGCGTGGTGTGGCCGATGCTCAACAACAAGTTCCTGCAGCAGCCGGGGCTTGGCGTGAAGATGCTCCTGCCGATGGAGCTGCGGCATGCGCTGTTCAGAGAGAGCGCGTCGTTCTTTCAGGAGGCTCGGCTGGACAAGCAGAACCTGATCGAGCGATTGAACTGGACAGGTGCGATGCTGTACGACCTGTGCGACGCTCGATTGCGCGCGTGCCGAGGGCCGGGGGCGGAGCCGATCTCGCTGCTGGACCTATTCGCGGAAGATGTGACGAAGCAGGACGTGATCGACACGCTGGATCAGATGCACCAGCCGCGGGATGCGTTCAAGCTGCTGTATCAGTGCTTCACCGAGCACTGCGCGAGCGTGACGAGCGATCAGGCGCAGTGGCGGATTCCGCGGTTGACGCTGGAGAGCGTGAAGAAGGCGCAGGTGGAGCGGGTGAAGCAGTTGTATCGGGGGATACGGCCGGCGTAGCCAGGCACGGCGTCGGGCTGCGGATCGCTGCCTTCCGCGTCCGGATCCGGATGCTGGCTGGGTGGTCCGAGTATTCGAGCGGCACGTGACGGCTGTGCAGGATGTGTGGGAAGCGCAGAACGGTTGGGGGGGTGGTGGCGGGGGCGGCAAGCGTCGTGGTGATGGGCCCGTGTGCGATGGGCGATATGGCGTGGGATGGTCTCCAGGCCACCAGACGCCATGGTCACACGTGCGACAAACCTCTGGAAACGTGCAGGGATCGCCGCGGTCGGCGTGATCGCGGCGGCTGCATATGCGCCGCGGGCCGAGGGCGTGGTGGTGACGGGCCTGTCGCCGATGGCGCGGCCTGCGGATGGGTGGGTGGGGAGCTGGAACGGGTCCTCGTGCGTGGCGGTGGGGCGGTACTGGTTTGTCACGGCTAAGCACGTGGGTGGGAGCGTGGGGCAGAATGTGACGATGCGCGGGGTCGAGTATCGGAGCGTGGAGGTCCGGCCACACCCGATGTATGACGTGCAGCTCATCCGCGTTGCGGAGGAGGTGCCTGGGTATCACAAGCTGGCGATGAACGTCGGGGTTGGGGATCCCGTGGTGATCGGTGGGCACGGGGTGACGGGTGCGGCCGCTCTTCCGTCATACGCCGGCTATGACTGGAACGGTCCGCGGCAGGAGGCGTGGGGCGCGAACGTGATCGAGGGAGATGGAAACCTGCTGGCGATCCGCTTCGACGCGCCGGTGTCATCGAGCGCGGTGCCGAGCGAGGCGATCTTCGCGGTGAACGACTCGGGGGGCGGGCTGTTCACATTCGGTGCCGACGGGTCGCTGGAGCTGGCGGGGATCGCGGTGAGCGTGACGAACTTCGGGGCCTCGCCGTGGAGCACGACGGGGTTTGCGCTGAACATCGACATGTACCGGTTGTGGATGCAGCCGATCGTGGATCCGACGGCGCCGATCAGTTCGGGCACGGGCGCGCCGCGGGCGATGATGGGCGTGCCGGGGCTGCCGGGGTGGGCCGGGGGCATGATCGTGTGCTGTGTGCTGGCGGGTCTGCGGCGTCGGCGATGAGCCGAGCTACTGCCCGGGCAGGTGCTTGTCGATCCAGTCATCCTGACGGAGGACTTCGGCGCGGCTGACGCGGGCGCGGTGCTCGGCGCGGCGCTGGGCGTAGGTGAACAGGGCGAGGGCCGTCGCTCTGGAGGAGCCGGCGAGCTCGCCGGAGGCAAAGCCGGGTGTGGAGCGGAACGCGACGCCCAGAGAGCGTGCGTAGAGGCGGATGAGCTCGTCCTCGAGCGAGATGAAGGTCTGGGACGAGCCGGGATCGCCTTGGCGGCCGGCGCGACCGATGAACTGGCGATCGATGCGACGCGCGCTGTGCATCTCCGAAAGGATGACGTGAAGCCCTCCGGCTGCGCGGGCGTCTGGATCGAGCTTGATGTCGGTCCCGCGGCCGGCCATGTTGGTGGCGACCGTGATGGCGGAGGCGCGGCCGGCGTCGGAGACGAGGTCGGCCTCGTCCTTGTCGAAGTTCGCGTTGAGGACGCGATGGGGGAGATTCCTGGCGGCGAGCTTCTGGCTGAGCAGCTCGCTGGCCTCGATGGACCTGGTGCCGACGAGGATCGGGCGCTTCAGAGCGTGGATCTGGCGGATGCTCTCGACGATGGCGGACCACTTGGCGTCGAGATTGGCGAAGACCCGCGGGGCCCACTTCTCACGGATGACGGGGCGATTGGTGGGGATGACGGAGATGGGCCGCTGATAGACGCGGGACATCTCGCCGGCGGCGTCGGCGGCGGTGCCGGTCATTCCGCCAAGGTGGGGATACGAGCGGAAGAAACGCTGGAAGCTCATCCGGGCGAGGGTCTCGCGGTCGGCGGTGACCTCGAGCCCTTCCTTTGCTTCGACGGCCTGGTGCAGGCCGTGCTCCCAGGAGCGATCGGGAAGGAAGCGGCCGGTGTACTCGTCGACGATGACGATGCGTCCGTCGACGATCTGGTACTGGTGCCCGTGGAGATAACAGTGGCGAGCGACCAGCGCCTGGCGGACGAGTTCTTCCGCGCGGCGCGTGGCCCGCCAGATCGGCTGCTCGAGCCCGGAAGAGAGCTCGGCGATGCGGTGGCGGCCGCGGCGGGTGAGCTCGGCCTTGCGGCGCATGTGATCCATGACGTAGTCGGCGCGCTCGTCGAGTTTCTGCGCGAGCCAGCAGGCGTCCTTGTAGACCAGCGCCATGTCGTCCTCGCGACGGGAGCGAGCGATGATGAGCGGAACGACGCCCTCGTCGATGAGCACGGCGTCGGCCTCGTCGACCAGGGCGGCGTGCAGGCCGGGGATCATGGGACCAGAGCCCATGCCGGCGGCGGGGCCGAGGGATCCGCCAAGCAGCCGTCGACCTGCCCAGGGGGTGTTGAGCTGGCCCAGGCGGA
>DHLW01000188.1:2892-26100 GCA_002405485.1 Phycisphaerales bacterium UBA4658 | reverse complement strand
CTTCAAGAGATTGCACGATCGCGCCGACATCGCACCCGCAGCGGCGGTAGATGCACGCTCGGCTGTCGGCGTCGCGCTGCGCGAGATAGTCGTTGACCGTGAGGATGTGCAGGTAGCGATGTCGCCAGGCCAGCAGGGGCGCGGCGAGGGAACCGGTGAGGGTCTTTCCCTCGCCGGTGACCATCTGGACGATGCGCCCGTGATACAACGCCAGTGCGCCCATGAGCTGTACGGGATAGGCCTCCTCGCCGGTCTCTCGGCGGGCGACCTCGCGGATGGCGGCAAGTGCGCGCTGGATCGTTGACTCATCCTCGCGACCGCGCATGAAGAGCTCTCGCAACTCGCGGACGTGTTCGTTGAGGGCGGCGTCTGAGTGGGTGCGCAGATCCTTGGCGTGGGTGGTGACGATCTGGGCCTGGGAGCGAAGCCAGGAGAGCGTGTGCCGCGCGTGCTTGAGCTTGGTGCGCGCCATGCTCGCCACGATGTCCAGTCCGCGCGGATTCTCCGGCTTGCGTCGGCGGGCCCGCAAGGACTCGAAGAGGGCGTGGTATCGGGTGACCGTGGAGGACATGTGTGGCGGGGGCCGGGCTAGATGTTCACCCGGCCCTGGATCTCCTTTCGGAGGCGATCGATCCACTGAGACAGCAGGGGGCGAGTGGGAAGCTTGAACCGGACGAGGACGCGCTCGCCGGGAAGAACGCTCGTCGCGAGCGCGCTGGAGGCATCGGGGTAGATGTACACGTTGAACTGCGGACGTTTGGCGACGCGTCCGGACTGGTCCTGTGGGTCGATCTCGAATCGCCCGCCGCCGCCGAAGCCCAGCGCGGCGCTTGGGAGGAGGCGTTGTCCGGCGAGCACGGGCTCGAAGCGTTCGGCGTTGACGATGGTGCTGACGTTGGAGAGCAGGCGGATCTGGCAGGCCGGGGGTTCGCCGCGCTGGTCGGCGCGGGTGAGGATCCACTCGGCCTGTTGCTGGTCGAAGGTGGCGGCGATGCGGATGGAGTCGGGATCGACGACGGTGCAGACGGGATCGCCGCGCTTGACGAAGCCGCCGAGTTTCTGGGCCGGGTCATCGCCGGCGACCACGCCGTCATGAGGGGCGAGGATGACGAGATCGGCGATTCGGCGTTCGATCTCCGCGAGGTTGTCGAGTCCGACACGGAGGCGTTCGCTTGCCAGCGCGGTGACGGCGGGATCGCCCTTGGCGACGCCGTCGCGGACCATGACGCGAATCTCATCGACCTGCGCGAGGAGCCCGGCCCGCTGTTCCACCAGGTCGCGATTCTCGACGGTGACGATGGGCTCGCCCTTGAGGACGCGCTCGCCCGGGCGCTTGTGGACCTGGGCGACGAACCCCTCGGTGCCGAAGTAGATGTTCGTCTTGGCGAGACTGTCGACGACTCCGGAACCGTGCCGACGATCGGGCATGGGGATGAATCCCACGACGCCCAGCAGAAGGACGACCATGGCGATGGTGATGGCGACGGTGCGTGCCCTGTGCTCGCTGAGCATGGGGCTGGAGGCGAGCCAGTGCACGAGCTTGCCCAGGGGCATCAGGAACCACGCCGCGGCGGTCCAGACGGCGAGGACGAGCCCGATGGCGAAGAACTGTCCGAGGACAAAGAGCGTGATGGTGATGAACAGGAAGATGCGGTAGGCGAACGCGAGGATGCCGTAGACGATGAGAATCGTGCGCTCGTCGGCCTGGGTGGTGGGGGGCGTCAGGTTCTTCAGCCGGTAGATGAACCGCTGAATGAGATGCAGGAGCATCTTGTTGGAGCGGTTGGCGAGATTGGGGACTTCAAGAAGGTCGGCGAGCATGTAGTAGCCGTCGAACCGCATGAGCGGGTTGGCGTTGAACAGGATGGTGGAGATGCCGCTGGTGACCATGATGTTGAAGCAGAACCGCGCCAGAACGCTTCCGCCCTGCCCGGATTCCTGCTGGGCGATCCAGACGAACGCCGCGATCGCGGCGACGACGCGCTCGAACATCATGCCGGCGGCGCCGACGGCGACGCGTCGCCACTTGCTCGTGAACGCCCACGCGCTTGAGGCGTCGACATATGGCGATGGGAAGAGGACCAGGAGCATCACCCCGAACTCGGGCACCTGCCCGCCGAAACGCTTGCAGACCACGCCGTGCCCGAACTCGTGGATGGCCTTGGTGACAACGAAGGCCAGGGGGATGAGCCAGAGGAACTGGGGGTCGAAGATGTGCTGCTGGTTGAAGTCGCTGGCGAGCTTGCCCCAATGGGGGATGATGCTGATAAGCGCCCAGAGGATCAGCGCGCACCAGGCGAGGAAGCCCCAGCGGTTGAGGATGGGTCGAAGGATGGGCTCGGCGGCGGTGAGGAAGCGATCCGGATTCAGCAAGCGGATCTTCAGGTACATGATGCCGATCGCCTGCGCGATGGCCTTCTTCTTCACGCGTTCGCGGCCTCGGCGGAGGAGTTGCTCGGTCTCCGGCGAGGCGTCGCAGGAGAGCAGATTGGACTGATAGAGCTGGCTGATGAGCTGGATGATCTCGTTCTGCGTGGGGGCCAGGTCGCCGAACTTCTCGAGCGAGGCGTGCCAGGCGGCCTCGATCTCGCGCTGGCCGTCGAGCATCCCGACAAAGTCGTACGCGACGGGGTTGAGCCGGAAGAACTGGTTGCTGGTGGGATCATGCACGACGTGCCAGCGTCGCCCGCGGTAGTGCTGGCGGGTGATCTGCACGTGCGGGCGGAGCTTCGGGCGCATGGTCCGCACGCGGTGCCAGAAGGGGCTGAATGTGGGGCGTTCGTTCATGGGGGAAGGCGCCGTGCGCTTGAAACTGGGCACTGCAAAGAGACAGGAGAACTGGTTCTCACGAGTGCCCAACGCCTCGTGCCCAGCGCCCGGGCGCTCACCACCACAGCCACAACCTTGCCTGGTCGATGATCCGACGCGAGCCGATCCACAGCAGGCTGCGCTCCACCGTGTCGAACTTGGCGATGCCCTCGACGCCCGGGCTGAACCAATCGGGTCGGCCCTTGAGCGAAGCCCGGACTTCGAACACGTTCTTTCCCTCGGCCGCCGACGCCAGGGGCACGATCCGCTCGATGGTGACGGGCTGCGGCTCATCGGGCTTGGCCTTGCTTGCGACCATGCCTTGCCCCTTGCCGCTGTCGAACGCCTGCTTGATGAGTCCGATGTCGCGCTCGTCGACCTGGGCGACGACGATGATGTCATCCAGCGGCGCAACCTGCATCAGCAGATCCCCGGTCTTGACGGTCGAGCCGATGCGATCCTTCACATCCCCGGAGATGATCGTGCCGCCGATCGGGGCGAGAATCCGAGACTTGTCGATGCGGAATCGATAGCGCTCGGCTTCGGTGGCGGCCCTGACCTCCTGCTGCTCGGCCTGGGCGACCTTGGACTGGTCCTTGGCCTTGCGTGCGGCGGCGGCCTGGGTGCGGGCCTGTTCGATGCGTCCCTGGGCATCCTTGAGCGCCAGCTCCAGCTCGCTGGTGTCCAGCTCAACCAGCAGATCGCCCTCCTTGACGACGCAGCCGGGAGCGATGCACGGGCCGACGGCGCTCACCACGCCCTCGAACGGGGCGGAGACAAAGCGCCGGACGCGCGGCTCCAGCGTCGCCTCCGCAGACGGGCGGTACGTGGTCGTGTAGAACGTGACAAAGAGCATCAACGCCAGGGCCGCGATCCCGACGACCTTCCAGACGGTGTGCTTGGTCCCCACGAACCATGCGGCGGCGTTTCTCGTCGAATCCCAGGCGCGGAGCGGGAGCATGCGGTCGTCGGACCGCCTGATCTTGAGCACCGGGGCGATCAGGTCCATCGCAGCCTGGATGAGCTCGATGGTCGAGAGGTCGACCGAGCCGTCGGCGGACGTCTCGAACGTGAGCACCCCGATCACGTCGTCGCCGTCGCGCAGCGGAAGGGAGCAGACCTTGAGCTTGGCGTTGCCCGCGGCGAGCTCGCGATGGGCGTGGACGATCGCCTGGCTGAGCAGCATGTCCGACCCTTCGCCGCTGGAGGGCGGCTGGGGAAAGAGCACGGGCTGCTCCTGGTCCAGGCACTCGTCCATGGCGGTGGCGAGCTTCTGCACCATGTTCGTGCGATGGTCGAAGTGCTCGATGTCGCTGATGGCGCGGACCTTGACAACGTCGCTCTGCACCCAGCCAAGCGCGACCCGGTCCAGGGCGAACTGCTTGGCCAGGTCGTTGCAGAGCTGCAGGCACGCGCCCTTGAAGTTCGGCGCGGTGTTCACGCTGGCGATCAGCCGCGTGGCCAGATCAAAGGAGAAGCTCGCCGCCTGGGTCTTGCGGAGCGCCACGCGCGCGTGGTGCCCGCCGACATATCCGGCGAGCACCTCGGCCATGGCCAGCGTTGATCGGATCGCGTCCTTGGCTCGCGGCTCGATGAGCAGGGTGATGGCGGCAAAGGGCACCTCTCGCGTCGGCGAGCCCGACGAGTGCGGCACGGCCTGAGCCCGCTGCCCGAGTGGGATCGCCAGAATGAACCCGCTCTGCGACCCCTCGCCGTAATAGAGCTCTTCCTTGTCAAGCCCGAAGGCCCGGGCCTGCCCGGTGGCAAACGCTCCGCGTGCCGCCGTGCGAGACTCGTTCCCGAACAGCACCTGTGAGGCCTGCGGCGCAACGGCCCTGGCGGCTTGCTCGGCGTCCTTGTCGAGTTCCGGCGGGGGCCAGATCAGGTCGATGCGCGGGTCGACGTCCTCGCCGTCGGTCCGGTCCGGAAGGTACAGCACCGCCTGTCTCGCGGCGCTGACCTGGGCCATGACTCGGAGCAGCCGCTCAAAGTACACGCGGTCGTCTGGAGCGGAGGCGTTGAGCTCCGCGACGACGCGCTGCCAGCCGGAGGCCTTGAGCTGCGACAGGTCGATCACGGGCTGGTCCTCCCCGCACCGGAGGCGGTCTTGAACGTCGGGGCGGGCTCGGTGAAACGCACACGGGCCTGCGTGCCCGCCGGCCAGTTCTGGACGTTGGCGATCTCGACGCGGACGCGGCGGGTCTGGCTCACGCTGTCTGCGACCGGCGAGACGTACAGCACCGTGCCGCGGACGACCTTGGCCTCCCCGGGAAGGTCCAAGAGCACCCACGCCGGGCTGCCCTCGCGGAGATTGAGCGTGAGCGTCTCATGGGTGTCGGCGTAGGGGTCGAGCCACAGCTTCTCGGTGTTCACAAGCCGGAGGACGTCCTCCTGCTCGGTGACGCCCTTGCCGACTTCGACGAGCACTTCTTCGATGACCCCGTCGAATGGGGCCTCCAAGTAGTACCTCTCGTACTGCCCTTCAAGCTGCTTGAGCCGAAAGCCCTGCTGTTCCAGGTTCTTCTTGGCCTGGTCGCGCTGCACCCGTGCGGTCTCGGCCTCGATCCGGAGCTGCTCGAACTCCGTTGGCGAGAAGACCTTGCCGCTCTTGAGCTGATTGAACTTGAACTCGGCGAGCTCCAGGGCCTTCTCCGAACCCTGAACCTCGAGGGTGTTCTCCGCAAGGGCGCGCTGCTGGTCCACAGCGGCCTTGATCTCGGCGTCCCGGGCACGCACGAGCACGTCCCCGCGCTTGACACGCTGTCCGCCGACCACGTTGATCTCGCGCACCTCCGTGGAGAACGAGAACTTCATGGTGACGTCGTTGCGCGGCTTGGTGTCGGCCTTGTACCCCCCGAACTCGCTGGCGATGGCCTCCCACGCCGAGAACCCGGCCAGAGGCGTCGAAGACGCCGCGTTCGCCGAGGGCTCGGCCGGAGCCGATCGGTTCGCCGGGGCCGACTGACCCGCGGCGATCGCCACGCCGATGGTCGACTGAGCGATCAGGAACAGGATCGCCGGGGTTCGGCCAAACGCCGGGCGGAACAGGAAGGGCCGGTCGGCATCGGCCGTCCCGATCAGAGCGAGAGCGCGACTCGTCATATTCACCATCGTAGATGCGTTTCCGTCAGCGGTTCCGGCATGTGCACATGCGGTCATGGTGTGATCGGCGTTTGGTCGGTGTGGGGTTGGGGCGTTTCGGTCGTCGGGCAGTCCGAAGGGTGCTGGGCGTCGAGCGCAGAAGTTGCGTGCACGCCGCCCTGAGATGTACGAAGTGCGCCGGCCGGCGATGCGCCAATCGGAGATTGTGGGTTTGACCCGTCACAAGCCGAAAAACGCATGTCCGACGGTCCGCCCGGATCGGTCGACCAAGCGGGCGGAGTCCCGCCAAGACGTCTGTACGCCAAAAGCGATGCGGCGGTTGAGGTATCCGTGTTCGGCGTGGAGCGGCCGACGGACGTGCAATCGGGCCGTCGCGGGCCCGGATCAAGCCCAGCGAGTCGCCACCATGACCACACGCTCTCCGCTGACGTTTCAGCCCGTCGATCCGCCCGTGGCCACCAGGCCGGCCTCCGGGGCGCGGCGGGCGCCCCGGGCGCTGAAGATCGATCTGACCCCGCCGCACGCGGGTGATCCGCTGGCGCCGATCGCGCCCTGGGGTGTGCAGCCGACCTGGCCGAACCCGGATCCGGCAGCGTCGCAGGGCGGGTCTCCGACGCTGAGCGAGATGGTGGACCGGGCCTCGGCCCAGTTGGTGATCCTGCGCAAGGCCGTCGAGGAAGCGGGGGTCGCCGACCGTTCCGTGCGTCAGCACGCGCTCGAGCTGGCGCAGCGCGTTCAGCAGGGGCAGCGCTTTGCGCAGGAGTTGGACCAGCGGCTGTCGGCGGCCGGGCGTGCGGCGGGCATGCTGGAGAAGGCCACCGGCGCGCTCACGGCACTGGAGAAGGTGCTGGAGCAGATGCGCTCGGCTCAGGCCGCGGTGAGCCGCGGAATCGAGCAGCGCCTGGAAAAGCAGCAGCAGGAGTTCGATCGACTGCTGCGCGAGCAGCAGGCCCGATTCCAGAGACGATTGTCGGAGATCGAGTCGGCGAGCGAGCAGGCCGTTCGCGCGTCGCACGAGCGGGCCGAGCGGACCATCGCCGAGGCCGAGCGTCGAGGGGAGGACATCGCTCGGAAGCTGGACGAGCTGTCCCGGGACGCCGAGGCGGTGATCGAGGAGCGGCGTCGGGCGATCCAACAGCAGGTTGACCAGGCCGTCGCCGCGGCCGATCGACAGGCGGCCCAGGTGCAGGCCCGAGTCTCGCTCGTGCTGGATGGAGCGTCCGAGCGGCTGGATCTGCTGGAACAGCAGGGCAAACGTCTCGGCGTGGACGCGCAGGAGGCCATCGACGCGCTCTGCGAACGCGCGGCGCTGGTGCTCGGCCATGATCCGCGATCGAGTTTCTCGACTCCGCCAAGGCCCGGATCGCTCGCCGATGCCGTCAGCAAGGGCGAGAGCGTGGTCCGCGAGGTCGACGACGCGGGCCTTCGCATCGCGGCCTGCCGGGGTGAGGCGATGAGCGTGATGGATCGCCTTCTGGACGCGGTGCAGCAGGGTCGTCAGGTTGTCGAACTGGGCGAGCCCGCGCTCGCCGAGCTGCGTGCCAGCATGGAACGGGCGATGATCGAGGGCCAGCGGGCGTGCGACGCTCTGGGCGAATCCACCCGGGCTCAGCGGCACGCCGCGGAACAGGCCGACCGGGCGAGCGAACTGCTCTCACGCCAGCGCGACGATCTGTCGGCCGTTGCCGAGGCGAGCCGCTACCACGTTGAGCAGTGCCGGGCGGCGGAAGTCACGCTGCGCGCGACCCTCGCCGACGCCGAGGCCCGGGGCCCGGACCTTGAGCGGTCGGCCCGCGAGGTGCGCCGCGAGGCGGAGCGGCTGGTGCAACTGGCGCGGGAGGCGGCGGAGATCGCCCGCCGGGCGTCGGCGGAACTCGGCGACGACGCGCAGTGATCGTGGCTGGCCCCTTAAGCCGGAAGAACTTCGGGGTTTGTGCGAACCTCGAACAAGTGAGCCGAACAAAGCACGATCAAAGCGTGCGGATGTCTGTGGAGCGGGCCTATCATCGCGGGTATGACCACCGCTGCCGTGTCTCCGTCTGCGTCGATGTCTGGTCGGACAAGTCACCTCGCCATCAACGGCGGCACGCCGGTCAGCCCGACGCCGATCCCGTTCATGCACACGGCCCTGGCGCAAGCGGACATCGATGCCGCCACGGCGGTGCTCAAGAGCGGGATGCTCCGGGCCGCGACTCGGTGCGAAGAGCTCGAGAAGCGGTTTGCGGCGATGACGGGCGCCCGGCACATGATGACCTGCGCCAACGGGACGTGCGCCCTGCAACTGGCCTATGAGCCACTGTTCAAGGCCGGCGACGACGTGCTCGTCCCGGCGTGGAGCTACATCGCCACCGTGAGCATGGTCGTCGCCCGCGGGGCCAATCCGATCTTTGTCGACGCGCTCCCGGACACCATGCAGATCGACATGGCCGACGCGGCCCGCAAGGTCACGCCCAGGACCACCGCCATCGCCGCGACGCACCTGTATGGATGCCCGGTGGACATCGACGCGGTGCAGGCCCTGGCGGCTCAGAAGGGCCTGAAGGTGATCTATGACTGCGCCCAGGCCCACCTGAGCACGTACAAGGGCAAGGGCGTCGGCGCCTTCGGCGACGCCGTGACGTACTCGTTCTACGCCACCAAGAACCTTGGCACCGGCGAGGGCGGGGCCATCAGTTGCAACGACGACGCCCTGGCCCGACAGATCAAGCTCCTGCGATCGCACGGCGAGACGGACAAGTACCTGCACGAGCAGGTCGGGTACAACTACCGGATGAATGACATCACGGGGGCCATCGGGCTGAGCAAGCTCGATCGTCTTCCGGCCGAGACAAGCAGCCGCAGAGAGATCGCCAGGAAGTTCGACGCGGCGATCGCGAAGATCCCGGGGCTGACGGCGCCCGCGACCACTCCGGGCGCCGAGGCGGTCTATCACCTGTATGTGGTGCAGCTTGATCCATCCCGGTTCTCGTGCACGCGGGATGTGTTCTGCGAGGCGCTCAAGGCCGAGGGCGTGCCGACGGCCATCCACTATCCGCGTTCGCTCACCCGCCAGCCGGCGTTCGCGGCCCAGGCGGCCAAGCAGGGGCATCCGCCGGTTGCCGATGGGCTGAGCAAGCGTGTGTTCGCGTTGCCGATGCACCACATGCTGTCGCCTGAGCAGGTTTCCAGGATCGCCGAGGCCCTGGACAAGGTCGCTCGCGCGTTCCGCGTGTGAGCGCGGGAACACGGGTGGATTCGGCGAGCCGACCGTCCGCGAAACTCTGCCCGTCCTGGCGTGCGATCGTCGATATCGTTGCGTGAAGATGTCCAAACTCACGCGCGCAATTCTTGGTCAGGGTTCAATGGTCGCCACCGGCTTTGCTGGGCTGGTCGGCGCTGTGGGCGTCCTGGTGGCGGTCACCATGACCTCCTGCGAGCTGGCCGAGTCCAGCGCGAGGGCGCGGCGGGCCCAGCCCGGTGAGCGGGCGGCGACGACCGCCAGTGAGCCCCCGTCGCGCGGCGCCATCCGATCAAGCGGCGAGCCGGAGATGCGTGTTCGCATCCTTGCCGGCGCGGAGACGATTCGGCTGAGCGCTCCATCCGGGATGCTCGTTGGTCAAGGCGATCCCCGCGGCGTCACGCTTCCGACACTCGTCGAGAACGCCCCCGGCGTCTTTGCCGTCGCGGGACAGGTGACCGTCGCGCTGCGAGCGGGACAATGGTCGCTGACCGATGCCCGGGGCGAACGCACGCTTCCCGCCGCAAACGCGCTGGTGTTCACGCTCCCGCCCTCGGCCGCTGCATCGGCGATGATCGCCGTGAACGGCCAGCCCTATCCCGGATCGCTTCGGCTGAGCGCTCGAACCGACGCCCGGGACACCGCGTTCGACGTGGTCGAGTTCGTCGGCGTCGAGGACTATCTCGCCGGCGTGGTCGCCAAGGAGATGCTCGCGGGCTGGCCGCTGGCGGCCTATCAGGCCCAAGCCGTCGCCGCCAGGAGTTACGCCCTCCAGGAGCGTGACCGCAGCATCAAGCTCAATCAACCCTTCGATGTCGAAAGCAGCGAACGCGACCAGGTCTACGCCGGCGCGAGCGCCAATCCGCTTGTTCTGCAGGCCGTTCGATCCACCCGCGGCGTCGTGCTCAAGACCGGGTCGGACATGCTCCGAGCATACTTCTCAAGCACCTGCGGCGGGCGGACGGCCTCGGCCAAGGACACCTGGCCCACCGGCCCCGGCTTCGAGTTCAACCTCGCTCCGCCCATCCAGGCGTCCACACGCGCGTTCTCCTGCGAGTCTTCGCCCCTGTTTCGATGGACCGTCGAGCGTCCCAGGGCCGAACTTGTGCAACGCCTTCGGCTGTTTGGCGAACGCAACCAACTCGCCATCCGGCGATTGCGAGATCTGGCCGCCATCGAGCCCATGACCCAGACCGACGACGGCAGGCCCTCGCGATACAAGATCATCGAGCCCGGAGGGGCCTGGTACCAGTTGTCTGCCGAGGAGCTCCGCCTCGCCAGCAACACCGGCTCCGGCACGCCCGCCCTGCCCACGACGGCATCGACCGGTCCGAGTTCGACGGTGCTGGCCACCGCCCACACGCCGCCGCGCACCGGCAAAGCCGCGCCGACGGCAAGCCCGCTCCCGGAGATCACCCGCGCAACCCGCGTGAACTCCAGCGACTTCCGCGTCGAGGTGCGCGGGGACAGGGTCGTGTTTACCGGCCGCGGGTTCGGGCACGGCGTGGGCCTCTGCCAGTACTGCGCTCGTGGATTCGCCGCCCGAGGCGAGGACTGGCGAACCATGATCGAGCGCTTCTACCCCGGCGTGCGCATCGTGAACATGTACTGATCCGGCCGACCTCGGCTCACCGAGGGCTAGAGCCCCGCAAGCTCGCGGATGATCCCGTCGAGCTCGGTGGGCACAGGCATCACGCTCAGCCGAGACTGCTTGACCAGGGCGAACTCCGCGAAGCGCCTGTCACCCTTGATCATCTTGAGCGTGAGCGGCGTTTTCAAGGCCCGAACGGGGGCGAGATCGACCACCGCGAACTTCGGTTCCCCTTCGGGAGTCCGGCCCGGCCTCTCCGGATCCTCGTACGGCTCCCGCTTCACGATCGCCAGACCAGCGATGGCCTTGTCATCTCCTGTGTGATAGACAAAGCACTCGTCACCGGCACGCATCTGTCTGAGGTGGATGAGCGCGGCGGGATTGCTCACGCCTGTCCATGCCGTCCGCTTATCTCGGATGAGATCAGCAAAGGCATACGTCGATGGCTCGGTCTTGACGAGATAGGTCGTCACACCACAAGCGTATCGGACCTGACTCCAGCCGAGCGCGACACCACCGATCCAGGTGGGGGCGCGTCACGACTTGCCCATCTCTCCGCATGGTCGGTTCATTCGGACGTGGCCGGCGTTCCGGCCCGGCGGGATCGCCGCGGGCGATGAAGACCCGGCGCGGGGGGGCCGATGGAGCGATATCCGCGCTTCGGCGCGGCGAGTCGTGAGTTTCCAGCCCGTCCGCGGAGCCGACATGTCGCAAGAACCGAACTCCACTCCCGCCGCTCAGCCCCACACGCCCGCGCCCGCGGGCTCGGACGGCTTCCTGGCCTCGCTCTCGGATCTGGAGTCGCGGATCAACGCGCTCAAGGCGTTGCACGAGGAAGCCGCCAGCCGCGACGCGGGACTCTCCACACGCGAGCAGCAGGTGGCGATGCGCGAGCAGCAGGCCGCGGCTCAGATCCAGCGGCTGGAGTCCCGGCAGAAGGAACTCGAGCAGCAGCGTGCCGAACTCGAACAGGCCAGACGCGAGCAGGATGAGGCGATGGCCAAGCTGCGCGCCCAGATCGAGGAGCGGCAGGCCGACTTGGCCAGAGAGGTGCAGCAGCTTCGGGATCAGGCCCGCCAGGACGCCGAGCGCCGCACCGAGATCGAGTCGAGCGAGAAACGGCTGCAGGAGCTCTCTGCCCGTCTGGAACAGCAGAAAGCCGAGTCCGAGCGTCTTGCCCGCGAGCTTGCCGGCAAGACCACAGATGCGCAGCGGGAGCTTGAGAAGCGCGAGCGCGATCTGGTTCGACGCGAGGAGAGCGTCTCGGCGAAGCTCGCGAAGCTCGAGTCCGACCTCGACAGGCTGCAGCGCGACCGGACGGAGACCGAGTCGCTGCGCAAGAACCTGGGCGACCTGGAGCAGGTGGTTGCCGATCGCGAGAGGTCCCTCGCCGAGCGCGAGAAGCTCATCACCAGCGAACGCAAGCAGATGAACGACGATCGGCAGTCGCTGGAAGCCCTGCAGGAGGAGTCCAGGGCGGCGATCGAGGCGCGGCAGCATGAGCTGGAGGAACGCGAGTTCGATCTCAAGCGGCAGGCCGAGGAGATCGCCCGCGAACGGGCCAGCGTGACCGAACACGCCCGTACGCTCGCCGAGCAGATGAAGTCCAACGACGCCGAGCACCAGGCGGCGATCTGGAACAACCGGCTTGAATCGCTCCAGCTCCAGCTCGGTGAGCAGAGCGCGGCCCGGGCACGGCTGGAGACCGAGCTGGCCCAGAGCAAGGACGACATCGAGTCGCTGACGCAGGAGCTCATCGAGGCCAACTCGGCCAAGGGCGTCCCTCAGGAGGAGATCGATCGCCGCGAGCGAACCATCGCCGAACTCACCGCCCAGGCCGAGGAAGCGCAGGCGACGATCCAGATGCTGCAGCAGCATCTGGAGGCCTCGATGCGAAGCACCCGGGCCGCGGAAGAGGCCCGCGCCAAGGAGCAGGGCGAGCGGGACGCGATCGCCAAGGCGGCGTCGGACAGCATGTCGGCCAAGCTCCGCGAACTCGAGGAGCAGGCGGCACTTCTGGCCGACCAGCGTCGCGAGCTGGAAGAGTCCAGGCGCGAGCAGCAGCGGATCAGCGCCGAGTGCGACGAGATGCGTCGGGAGATGGGCGAGCTCGTCGTTCGAGCCCAGAGCGCCGAGCGCACGCTGGAGCGGATGGTGCCCAGGGAGCGGCTGCAGCAGGTCGAGAGCGAACTCGCCGCCGCACGCGAGCTCCTGGATCAGGCCGAGAATGCCGCCCGGGATCAGGTTCCGGCATCGCAGGTGCGCGAGCGCGAGGCGCTCATCGCGGGCATGCAGAAGGCCATGGATGAGGCCGACCGCAACGCCAGGGAGCTGCTGGACGAGCAGACGGCGTCGCGCGACCAGATGATCGCGACCCTCAAGGTGCAGCTCGAGGCCGCCGCCGCTCGAAGCGCAAGCACCCTCAGTGACGAGGTGCACCGGTGCGAGGCGACCATCGCCGAGCTCAAGCAGCGTTTGCACGAGGCCGAAGCCGGCGGTGCGGGAACCGGCGCGGCCGCCGCGGCTGCCCTGGCCCAGGTTGCGCAGCGCGACGAGGAGATCGCCGAGCTTCGCAGACAGATCGAACAGGCCGCGGCCGACGGGGCCGCCGACCAGCGAGCCGAGATCGAGCTGCGCGACGAGCGCATCGCGGCACTGGAAGCGCAGCTCGTCGAGCTCTCGGCCAAGGTCGAAGAGGCCCAGGGCGTGCCCCCTGAAGAGATCATGAAGCGCGACGAGGCCATCATGGTCCTGAAGGAACGGCTGGACCAGATGACGCTGGAGCGCGACGAACTGGTCCGCGCCGCCGACGATGCTCGCGCCGGCGCAAGCACGCCAGCGGAGCACGACGGCCGACCGACGGATCAGGATCTGCGGCGTCGCGATCGATTGCGAAGGTACAAGCACCTGCTGCAGGCCCAGGCACGCAAGATCGTGGCGGCCCAGAACGCGATCCAGAAGCGGCACGTGGAGTGCGAGATGGTGCTGCAGCAGCGGCACAAGCTCGCCCAGATGGCTCAGCAGCTTGCCAAGGTGGAGAAGCGCGTCGGCGGGGCCAAGGCCAGGACGGGAGCCGCGGCGGCGGTGCTGTACATGGCCGCCACGCTCGGAATCCTCGCGGTCATGAGCTGGCACATCTCCTCGAAGATCTGGCCCGGAACGTTCATCGCCAAGGCCGTCGTCGAGGCCGACAGCGGCCGCCGGACGCCGCCGCCCGATGACCTGGCTGCGTGGAAGAGCGACCACGAGCAGATGCTGAAGGACCCGCGATTCATGGAGTTTGCCGCCGAACGCATGTTCCGGCGCGGACTCACGCCCTCACCGGCGCCCGCGGAGCTCTCGTCCCGGCTGCAGACGGACTTGTATGTGCAGAGCACCAAGCCCGGAGCGATCACCGTCGAGCTTCGGGGCGAGGGCGCGGAGCGCACCGCATTGACCCTCGACACACTCATGACCGCGCTCAAGTCCTTCAGCGACACCGGACGCGATCAGCGGGCCAACGACATCGGGCTCACCATCGCCCAGGCCGCCACCGCCGGCAGCGAGCCTCTGCTGGACAAGCGTCTGGAGAAGGCCGGTGGAGTCTTCGGCGGAGCCGCGCTCGCCGCGGGTCTGGCCGGACTCATCATCTGGAGCCGACTGGTGAGGGCCAAGCGGAAGTTCGACCAGGCCGCCGCGGTCGACGCGGCCATGGCCGAGGTGGACTGGGGCACGCTCGAGGCCTCGATCAAGAAGAACCCGACGCGTCAGGGCAAGAGCGGCGGGCCGGAATGACAGGACGCGATCGGCAAGCCGATCGCGCCCGTCCGGTGGTGTTCGAAGGTTCGATGAATCTCAGAGACTGCCAAGCAGCAGGGGCTTGCTCGCGCCCTGCAAGCGGATGACCACCTGCTTGGCCCTGTCGACGTCCAGAGCCGGGATCGACGCGGTGCGGATGCCGGCTTCACGAGCGAAGAACGTCACCTTGGCGCCGAGGGGGATCTCGTTCCCCGCCGCGTCGTAGACGACGACTTCATACTCGCCCTCTGCGGGCAGATCCTTGACGTAGATCTCGGCGCGCCTGTTCTGCGGATCGAGCATGAGCCGCGCCCTGGCGCTCCGGCTCGACCCGCTCTCATCGCCCGACTGGAAGGCGACAAACCGGGTGGTGGAGTTGAAGAACTGCTGCTGGAAACGCTCGCCGTACTCCTGCTGGAACTGTTCGCTCACGGCAAAGGCCCGCTGCGCGTCGGTCAGACCGCGCGTCTCGTTGAGCACCTGCAGGGTTGCGACGCCCAGCACCAGTGCTGCAGCCATCGCCCCGACGGCGCCGATGCGCCAGAAGCGGGACACGCCCGTGGGCGTCACGAGCGCGGGCGCGACCGCCGCCGCCCGCCGCGCCGAGACTCCGGTCATCGCTTCCCGCACCGCGTTGAGCACGCGGGCCCGAAGGCCCAGCGGGGGCTCGACCGCGGGGAGCGTCTCATCCATCTGGCAGAAGCGCAGTTGCTCACGCCGGATCTGGGCCTGCACGCTGGGCGGAGCCGCCCGGAACGCGCGTTCGAACGCCTCACGCTCATCCGCGTCCAGCAGACCAAGCGCGTCCAAAGAGGCCATTTCCAGCAGTTCATGCGTGTTCATGCTGACAACTCCTCGCCGGCGCTCCGCTCTCGAAGGCGGACCAGCGCACGGCTCAACGCCGACTTGACCGTTCCGATCGGCGTGTTCAACTCTTCACCAATCTGCCTGAGCGTCTGACCGCCCAGATACGCCCGGGTGACCACAGTCCTTTGCAGTTCCGGAAGTCGTGCCACCCGTTCCATGAGCTTCCCGAATCGCTCCTGCGCTTCCATCGGAAGCGCCGACGCTCCGGACTCGCCCACGCCCACCGCTTCGCTCTGTTTCTCATCCAGTCCCGTCGCCTTGATCCGCGCCTTGCTCCGCCGAAGCCGATCTACAAGGTGCCGGCGCGAGATGAGCATGACCCAGGTGACCAGCGCGGCCCGCTTGGGGTCGTACCGATCCGCCGTACGCCACAGACGGATGAACACTTCCTGCACCGCATCCTCGGCGTCGGCCCGGGTCGGCATCGACTGGTACGCGAGCCGAAACACCAGCGAGGCGAACCGGTCATACAGCTCCGCCGCCGCCGCCGGGTCGTTCGACGCAACCCGACGCATCAGATCAAGGTCGGCATCCTGAATGTGCTCGGGAGTGTGCATCGTGTACCAACCGGCAGAACAGCATCCAGCAGACCCACGCGAGTCGACACGGCGGACAGTCTTTGTGCGACCCGTGCACCGTGGACGGGAACGGACGAACAATCCGGCATGCACCGAAGGTCGTATTCCGGGACAGAAGGTCCGGAACCTGATGTTGCCATCAGCCGTCCGGGGTCTATACGGACGACCTGTGGCCAGGATGCTCCGCTCGCAAAAAACCCTGTCGATTGCGGATGATCAAGGGCTCTGTCGCGTGTTATTGGGACCTGTTCGGGTTTGTTCGAATCGCGTGGATTGTGTTGCTCTGATCGCAAGGGTCTGATAGACTCTCAGTGGTTCGACGGTGCTGATGGAGGTCTCGTGCCGGTGGTCATGGTGACGAACCGGGTGTCTATCACACGATCGCGTCCCCGCTGGGCGACGCGCCGGTCGTCGGCATTCACATTGATCGATCTGCTCGTCAGCATCGCGATCATCGCGCTGCTCATCTCCATCCTGCTCCCCAGTCTGACCAACGTGCGCGAGGCCACACGCCGCGTCGTCTGCTCGTCCAATGCCCGACAGATCGGCCTGGGCATCGCGATGTACGCGGAGGATCAGAAGTCCTTCCCGTTCAGCGCGTATGAGCCAAAGGAGTCGGATCCTTCCGGCGCCCCACAGTTCATGCACTTTGCTCGATCGGCTGATCCCGGGGTCTCCTGGGACGGCGTCGGGCTGCTCTTCAGCGCCGGATATCTCAACGCTCCTCAGGTCTTCTATTGCCCCTCGCATCGCGGGAACAACCCGTTCGCTCGATTCGCCTCGTCGTGGTACTCCGTCAGCGACGTGAAGATCGTCACGAACTTCCAGTACCGGGGCACGCCCTGGATGCTCATGGGCATCGACCGCCCGGCCGTCATCAGCGATAGTCTGGCGTCGCAGCGCGATTTCAGCCACAAGGTCGGCGCCAACGTGCTGCGATCGGACTTCTCCGTGGCATGGCTCTCCGACCCCGGTCGTCGCATCCTCGAACTGCTTCCGGAAAGTGATGTCAGCGTCGACGTGACCGCGGCCCGACGCGTGACCGAGGCGTGGGAAGAGATCGACGGTCGCCCGTCGCAGACCATGAGCGGTCCGTAACACGCCGCCACCGCCATGTCCATACTGGCGTCAGCGGCTTGGGGGTGGGGAACCAGTCATGCTCCATGCCATCGCGAGTTCGATGACATCGGTACGTCCGTCCGTGACGCCACTCGCGGGTGGCGTCCTTGGCGTTCTGGCGATGGTGCTCGGCCACGGCATGCTCCCCGCGGCGGCCGCCGCCCAGATCCGACCGGTGCTCGAGTGCACCACGCTCAATCGGCCAATCCGTGTCATCGTCGGATCACTCCGGCCGTCCACCATGGCCACAAGCGAGAGCGACGCTTTCCAGTCTCCTTCTGCGGAATCGGCTTTCACCCTGTTGCTTGTCGCCACGGATGCCCAGTCGGCGGAGACCGTCATCGAGTCGCGACCGGTGTCGGCGGGCGAGGTCGACCTTGCCGAGGTCTTCCCGCGCCTGTGGAAGACCGACGATCCGCGCGTGCTGCATGTGCAGGCGGCCACCGATGAGTCCGGCCGAACACGCATCGGCGCGCCGCTCACCCTGGTGCCGATGTTGACGCCCAGGTACGCGCCTCGCGTGGATCGCACCGGCACGCCGCAGGTGAATCCGCCTCCGCCCACCGATGCACGCACGCCGCCGGCCTCGGCCAGAGCGTTCAGCGGGTACTGGACGTTCGTGGATCAGCGGCTCATCCTCGACATGGGTTCTGGCGAGATGGCCTTTGCGCTTCGGGCTGATGCGGCCCCCTACAGCGTCCTGCACCTCCGACGCCTGGTGCAAAGCGGGTTCTACGAGGGCGTCGGCGTGCATCGCATCGCATCGCTCTCGGGCCAGACCGCGCCCGAGATCGTGCAGTTCGGCGACCCGACCGGCACGGGCCTCGGCGGTCCGGGATTCCTCATCGACTTTGAGCCAAGCCCACTCACACACGCCTTCGGCACCCTCAGTCTGGCACGCACAAGCGACCCGAACAGCGCGGGGTCGCAGGTGTTCATCACGCTCTCGGCGGACGTCGGCCCTGCGCTCAACGGCAAGTACACCGCGCTCGGCAGGCTCGTGGACGGCGCCGATGTGCTTCGATCCCTCGCCAAGACGCCAACCGGCGCCGACGCACGCCCGCGCGAGCCGATCGTGATCCGCTCGGCTCGGCTGGTCGATGCTCCGCCGATCGGCACCAAAGCCCCTCAGTTCGATGAGCTACCAGGCACGGGCGGGCGTCCGGCGCGATAACACATCCAGGGTCATGCGCCACGCCACCCTGTTTATGCCAAACGCATGGATTTGCCCGCGACCCTGATCGCGCCGGCTCCTACGATTCTTCGACAAGACACGAATCGGATGTCGAACCAACTGGCTGTTTCGAGCGTTCGTATCGGTGGGGGGCCGTTGGGAGCGGGGGCGACCGTGTGCGCCTGCACACCAAGTTGACGTTGCAGAGTTCAACAGGAGCAACACCATGGATTCGAACACCACTGCGACGATGACCAGCGAGGAGCGACGCCTGCGGCAGGATCTGGAGGCCTTGAAGGCCGATCTCGGTGTTCTGCGTGGAGACTTGGGAACGCTTATCCGTGATGCCGCCCACGCCGGCAAGACCGTCGCCGGAGAGGTCCGCGACCGCGCCGGCGAAGCCGCCGAACGCGTGCGCGAGAAGGGCCGGGCCGCGTATGACACCGCCAAGGCCAAGGGGTCGGCGGCCAAGGAAGCCGTCGAGCATCAGATCGAGGATCACCCGCTCGCGTCCGTCGGGATCGCCTTCGGCGTGGGCCTGCTGGTCGGGGCTCTGCTCAGTCGCCGATAGTTCTCCGCGCGTAATCGTGACGGTGGCACAAGGGCCCGACGTGGGGACGCATGTACCGCAGACTCGCTGAACTCCTGGTGCGGGCCGCCGATCTGGCCGAGGCCGAGGGTCGCCTGCTTCGCCACATCGCCGCCCGATTCGGGATGGGCATGTCGCTCGTGCTCGTGGCCGGAGTGCTGCTGATCGCGGCGGCGGCGTTCCTGATCGCCGGGCTCTGGTTCGGCGTCCAACCCATGTTGGGCACGGCCTGGGCGAGCGTGCTCTGCGGGTGCGTCACACTGCTTCTGGCGGTCGGTGTGCTGTTCGCCGCCGCCCGTTTGACCAGGTGAAGCCAGGGAGAGCCCATGCCCATCGAACCGCACACCTCCCTCGGCCCTGTGCTTCACGATGATGCGCGACGTGTCGCCGATGCCAAGGCCCGCCTGCTCGACTGGGGATCGGAGGCCGATCTGCACATGCGCGTGCAGATCGCCGAACTTCGCGAATCTGTGCTCGGCGGAGCACGGCGGGCCCGTCCGTGGGGCTTTGCGCTTGCGGCCGGTGCCGGCCTGATCGGTGCGATGCTGTTCAAGGGTCGAGGGCGTTCGCGCCGCGAGCCCGCTGCCGGCTCACCAGGAAGCGATCGACTGCCGATCGGTCAGATCGTCGGATTGGTGCGCGTCCTCGCACCGATCCTGCTCCCGCTCCTCATGAAGCGCCGCGAGCGTTGAACCCGCGTGCGTGGGGAACAGCCGGCACGCCTACGGCGCGGGTGTGAACGTGCCCCCGTCGCGAACGTCACAACTGACGAGATCGCCAAGCTGGAAGTCCGAAGGCCGCTGTCGCGCGTCGCCCAGGACCATGTGGATCGGCACGGTCGCGTCCACGATGATGGCGGCGTTGGGCTCGTCGTGGGCGATGACCCGGCCCTGCACTCGGCGCGGCCGGCCGAAGACCGGTTCGAAGTATCGGCCCCCGGTGTCCACGACATCGACGCGCCGGGCCAGCACGCGGATCGTGCCGATGATCCGCTTGCCAACCTCGCTCGTGATGGGCTGGGTGGGCACGAGGTGGATCTGGTAGCTGGTGTTGGGAAACTCGATGACGACCATGCCCGGCTGGCCGTTGCTGCCGGGCAGTTGGGCGTGCAGCACGCCGCGGGCGTGGGTGGGGTCGATCTTGGTCGTCGGTGCCGGGTGAATCATGGGACCGATGATACTCAGAGCGGGGGATCCGGCGATCGCGCGGGCGGCTATCGCCCGCTCAGCAGGAAGTTCTTCAGCAGCTTCGGACCCTCGATCGTCAGGAAGCTCTCGGGGTGGAACTGCACGCCCTCCAGCGGAGCTTTGATCTCGCCCTTGGGCCAGACGCGGCGCAGACCCATGACCACGCGGCGGGTCGGGCCGCCAGGATTCGCCGCATCGATCGGCTCATCGGTCCACGCACTGACGGCCCAGCCGCCATGGGCGGTCGTCGGCGGAATGGTCTCGGCGAGCACCACCAGCGAGTGATACCGCGTGGCGGTGAACGGGCTGGACAGCCCGTGGAACACCCCCTGGTTGTCGTGCTGGATCGGCGACGTCTTCCCGTGCATGGGCACGGCGTGCCGGGTGACGGTCATCCCGTGCATGTCGCCGATGGTCTGGTGCCCAAGGCAGACGCCCAGCACCGGAACGCGACCCGCAAACCGCTCGATCATCGCCGCCGAGCACCCGGCTTCCTTGGGGGTGCAGGGACCGGGAGAGATGATGAGGTGCGTTGGCCCGCGTCCGCCGTCGAGCCGCTCGGCTTGATCGGGCGTGATGCGGTCGTTCCGCTCGACGTGCACGTTGATCGTGGAGTCGATCTCGCCCAGTCGCTGGACGAGGTTGTACGTGAACGAGTCGTAGTTGTCGATGAGCAGGATCACGCCAGAGGGTATGGGAAACCCGCGTCGCGGGTCACGCCGCCTCGCTCTCGCTCCGCTCCGTCCCCGCCACCCCGTCGCGGGTCACGAAGAAGAACTGATCGGTGATGGGGTACGGCAGACGCCGGAAGTCCTGGCTCACTCGCCCGTGCAGACGCTGCAGGAACGGCTCGGGGCCATCGGTGATGGCGATGAACATGTCCCGTGCCGGCGTGGCGACGTAGAAGTCGCCCCCGAGCTGCGGGGACAGACGCCTGTGCAGAGAGCTCAGCAGCAGCCGGGCGGCGTCGTATCCGTCCTGTTCGCTCACGATCGCGGCCTTCCCGCCCTCGCGGCTCTCCACGACCTGCACGCTCAGCTCCGGCGCGTACTGATCGAGATTCTTGCGGGAGATCTCGTCCAGATCCTCGGCGGTCACTCCCCACCGGACCATCTGCTCGGTCGTCACGCTCACCGTCATGTGCGGCAGATCGAGCACGAAAACGATCACCGTTCCGTTCACGAACGGCACATACGCCACCTGCTCCCGAGTCAGGTGCGAGAAGATCGATTCCGGCTGGATCCGCGGCATGATCCTGGGCTTGGCAAACTCGAAGCTCGCCGACGCCAGCACCATCGACTCCCCGCTGAACAGGTGTTCGAGGTAGTGCTCGACGATCTCCGTCCCGCGCTCCGGATCGCGATTCACCAGGCGGTTGAGGTTCTCAAGGTCCAGGCGGCGTCCGTTCACGATGAGCTCGCGCGGACCGGCCAACTGGATGGACTGGTCCGGCTGCATCCGCCGCAGAAGGGCTGCGACGTGCTCGGCAAAGGCCTCGGGCTCGTGGGGCATGCGGGGCATGGCGAACCTGCGATGACTCCGGTCTTGAGTTCCCTACGCACGGGTCGCCGCGACGGAGCGGCCCGATACACAATTGCCCCACACGTCGGCACGCTCGGACATCCCGACAATGGGCAGGTCCGAGATCGGCAAGGCGATCGGCGAACATGACACCACTCCGCCAGAATCCGAGATCCCGCCGGGCAAACTGGCCTCGATGGTCGATCCCGCCCGCCCCCACGCGCAAGAGACGCCGACCGACGGGTTCCGGGAAGTCGCGGGATTGCCCTGGGAGGCCGACACTGGGTCGTGGGCGGGCTATATTCCTGATCCCTCTCCGGGTACCATGATGGTCTCGGAGGGGCAGGATCGTGGGTGGGTAGGGGCGCAGGTTCGTGGGGCAGGGCGTTTACCTTGGCCAGGAGACCCGGACAGTGACCAAGCAGGAAATCGAAGTGAAGGTCATCGAGATCGTCGCCAACCAGATGGGTGCCGACAAGGCCCAGATCACCCGCGACACCTCCTTCGTCGACGACCTGAACGCGGACTCGCTGGACACCGTGGAGCTGGTCATGGAGTTCGAGGACAAGTTCGAGACCTCGATCCCGGACGAGCAGGCCGAGAAGATCAAGACCGTCGGCCAGGCGATCGACTTCATCGCTCAGGCCGTCGGGGCGAACTGAGGTTCGTTCACGTCGAGCGCACCCATGGCTCACGCCCACAGCAACCCCCATCGCGTCGTCGTCACTGGCATGGGCGCCAACACCTGTCTCGGGCACACCGCCCGGGACACGTGGGCGGGCATGCGCGAAGGGCGTAGCGGCATCGCCGTCCTCAGCGGGCCGGAGTTCGCCAAGTACGAGGGCAAGTGGGCGGTCAAGATCGCCGGGCAGGTCCGTGACTGGGCCCCCGGCGACTGGATCGATCACCGCGAAGCCCGCAGGATCGATCGCTTTGCGCTCCTGGGCATGGGGGCCGCCGTTGAGGCGGTCCGCCAATCCGGCATCGACTTCAAGGCCGAGAACCCCGAACGCTGCGGTGTCATCATCGGCTCCGGCGTCGGCGGTATCACGACCATCGAAGACGGCGTGAACGT
This sequence comes from Phycisphaerales bacterium UBA4658, assembly GCA_002405485.1. Lineage (GTDB taxonomy): Bacteria > Planctomycetota > Phycisphaerae > Phycisphaerales > UBA1924 > UBA4658. Next base: position 3,495 of record DHLW01000188.1, on the reverse strand, counting down.
CATGCGCGACCGGGGGCCGGATCGTCTGAGCCCCTTCACGGTTCCGCGGCTGATGGTCAATGCCTGCACCGGAAACACCTCGATCCTCTACGGGCTTCAGGGCCCGGCCACCGCCCACGCCACCGCGTGCGCTTCATCCGGGCATGCCATCGGGGACGCGATCAACGTCCTCCGCGCAGGGCACGCCGACGTGATGATCGCCGGCGGAGCCGAGGCCGCCGTCAGCCCCCTGTGCGTCGGCGCGTTCATGACGATGAAGGCGCTCTCCACGCGCAACGACGACCCGACCCGGGCCAGTCGTCCGTTCGACGCCGATCGCGACGGGTTCGTGCTCGCCGAGGGCGCGGGCATGTTCGTGCTGGAGACCGAGGAGCACGCCCTGAAGCGCGGCGCGATCATCTACGCCGAGCTCATCGGGCACGCCAACAGCTCCGACGCCACGCACATCACCGCGCCCGACGCCGCTGGCCGCGGGGCCGCACGGTCCATGCGCTGGGCGTTGCAGGACGCCAAGCTGAACACCGACCAGATCGACTACGTCAACGCCCACGGCACCTCAACCCCGCTCGGTGACAAGGCCGAGGTCGAGGCCGTGCTCAGCGT
>DHLW01000188.1:0-2684 GCA_002405485.1 Phycisphaerales bacterium UBA4658 | reverse complement strand
AGCACCAAGAGCATGCACGGGCACGGGCTCGGCGCATCCGGGGCCATCGAGACCATCGCCTGCATCCACGCCGTCAAGGACGGGATCATCGCCCCGACCATCAACCTGGAGCACCCCGCCGCCGGCCGCGACGAGCACGGCAAGCTCCTCCCCGCCTTCGACATCGACCTCGTCCCCAACCACGCCCGCGAGCGACGCATCAAGTACGCCATGAACAACACCTTCGGGTTCGGCGGACACAACGTCACGCTCATCATCGGACGCTACGAGTAACGCCACGCCCAGCGGCATGCCGATAACCTCCGCATGCCCTCCGACGTCCGCGCCATCCTCGCGCTGGAAGTGCCCATCATCGTGCAACTCGGCGAGCGATCCGTTCGCGTCGCCGACGTCTGCGGCTGGGCCCCGGGTTCCATCATCGAACTCCCCAAACGAGCCGACGAAGAGCTCTCCCTCCGCGTGAACAACAAGTCCGTGGGGACCGGCTTCGCCGTCAAGGTTGGTGAGAACTTCGGTATTCGGATCACCTATATCGGGGATCTCAAGGCCCGAATCGCCGCATTGGGGATGGGGACATCCACGACGCAGTCGAGCCATGCGGCGTCGAGCAACAGCGAACTGGACGACCTCGCCGAGTCGATGCTGGCCGGTCAGGCGTGAACGGTTGAGGCGTTCGGGCCTTCCTGGCTGGGGTTGGGTGGGAAAACCGCCGACATCTGTTCGTGGTCATCCGCGTCCGGTGAGTACGCTGTGACGAAGACCACACACGGACGGGACGGTGCGAAGGCACGGCCAGGAGGGCGTTTGGCGCGCGAGATTCCAGTCGGGAACGGCGATCTGCTCATCAACTTCGATGAGCTGTACCGCGTTCGGGACATGTACTTCCCGCACGTGGGCAGGTACAACCACACCGGCGGGCACGTGCAGCGCTTCGGCGTGTATGCCGACGGGGAGTTCCTGTGGATCGACCATCCCTCCTGGAAGCGGGAGATGCGCTACCGCCCGGACACGCTGGTGACCGAGGTGCGGCTCGTGAACGACCAGCTCGGGCTCGAACTCGTCTGCAACGACGCGGTGGACTTTCACGAGCCGGTGTACTTCCGTCGGATCCGCGTCCGCGATCGCCGGCCGCAGCACTCCGGCAACGGGCATGGCCAGTCGCCCGCGCCGAATCGTGATGTGCGCCTGTTCTTCCACATCGACCTGTCGATCAAGGAGTCGCCGGTCGGCGATACCTGCGACTATGACCCCGAGACCGCCGGTCTGGTGCTGTACAAGGACGATTCGTACTTCCTCGTGAACGCCAGCGACGGCACGCGCATTGGGATCGATCACTGGGCCATCGGCACCAAGCGCGTCGGCGGGGCCGAGGGCACCTGGCGCGACGCCGAGGACGGCGTCCTGGGCAAGAACGCCATCAGCCAGGGCTCGGTCGATGCCACGGTGGGCCTGAATCTCAGCGTGCCGGCCGGTGGAGAGATTACCGGGACGTACTGGATGGCCTGCGGCGAGTCGTACGAGCGTGTCCGCGAGCTGCACAAGGTCATCCGCGACAAGGGCGTGGACAAGATGCTCGCCCGCACCGAGGCCTACTGGCGATTGTGGGTGCGCAGGGACACCATCGACACGTCGATCCTGCCCGAGGCCGTGCGCGAGCTGTTCGTGCGCTCCCAGCTCATCCTGCGGACGCAGATCGACAATCGCGGGGCGATCATCGCGGCGACCGACAGCGACATCTCGCACTTCGCCGGCGACCACTACGCCTACTGCTGGCCGCGGGACGGGGCCCTGGTCGCGCTCGCGCTGGTGCAGGTCTATCAGAGCGAGCTCAGCCGCCAGTTCTTCCGCTACTGCGCCAAGGTGATCAACAAGAACGGGTACTTCATGCACAAGTACACCCCGGCGGGCCACCTGGGCTCGTCGTGGCACCCGTGGGTCATGCAGGGCAAGCCCGTGCTCCCCGTGCAGCAGGATGAGACCGCGCTGGTGCTCTGGGCGCTCCGGCAGCACTTCGAGACCTTCCGCGACGTCGAGTTCGTCAAGCCGCTGTACAACACCCTCGTCGCACAGCCGGCGTCGTGGCTGATGAACAACGTCGACGAGCACGGCCTGCCCAGGCCGAGCTGGGATCTGTGGGAGGAACGCCGAGGGGTGCACACCTTCACCATCGCCGCGACGATCGGCGCCCTGCACGCGGCGAGCGCGTTCGCGAAGGACTTCGGCGACCTGGAACGCGCCGAGGCCATCAGCGCCGCTGCCGAACGCATGCGCGACGCGCTCCAGAAGCACCTCTGGGACCCCGTCACCAGTCGCTTTGCCCGCATGGCCACCCCGATCGAGGAGCCCGATCAGACCGCCGGCAAGCCGCGAGTGACCGGGTATCGCCTGGACATGACCCGCGACAGCGCGAACTACGCGCTGTTTGCCTTCGGGGCCTTCCGACCAGGCAATCCCATGGTCGTGAGCGAGATGAAGTCGCTGTGGGAGCGGCTGTGGGTGAAGACCGACGTCGGCGGGTGCGCCCGCTATGAGCGCGACTATTACCACATGGTCGAACGCGACAACATCGACGCCGTGCCCGGAAACCCGTGGGTCATCTGCACCCTCTGGCACGCCCAGCACAAGATCGCTCTGGCCAAGACGATCGACGATCTCCGCGGGGCCCTGCCGCTGCTGGAGTGGGC
>DHLW01000113.1:23244-23430 GCA_002405485.1 Phycisphaerales bacterium UBA4658 | reverse complement strand
TGGGAAGAGCCTATTCCCGGCATACTTGCAGCTTTGGCCGTACGCTCTGCCACCGTGCCGACCGAGCCGACCTTTATTCCGGCCATGCGTGCCCCCGCCCCGACCCGGGACAACCCGCTGACGCGGTCGGTGGCTGGCTTGATTGGCCTGTGCGTGCTTGGGACCATGGTCCTTGCGTGTGTTCTG